>NZ_LT976853.1:1889361-2019173 GCF_900249755.1 Cupriavidus taiwanensis | reverse complement strand
GTGCGCCCAGCAGCCGAAGCTGGACCCTACCTTCAGCGAGCACAGCTATGGCTTCTGGCCCGGGCGGCGTGCGCACGACGCGGTGCTAGCCGCACAGTCGTACGTGCAGTCGGGGCGGCGAGTGGTGGTGGACGTGGATCTGGAAAAGTTCTTTGACCGGGTCAACCACGACATTCTGATTGACCGTCTACAGAAGCGTATCGGGGACGCCGGAGTCCTCCGGTTGATCCGGGCGTATCTGAACAGCGGGCTGATGGATGGCGGGGTGGTGCTGCAACGGTACGACGGCACGCCGCAAGGCGGGCCGCTGTCGCCGCTGCTGGCCAACGTCCTGCTCGATGAGGTGGATAAGGCGTTGGAGCGTCGAGGCCATTGCTTCGTGCGCTATGCCGACGATGCGAACGTGTATGTACGCAATCGGCGGGCGGGCGAGCGGGTGATGGCGCTATTGCGGCGGTGGTACGGCGACCTGCGCCTGAAGGTCAACGAGGCAAAGAGCGCGGTGGCGAGCGCGTTTGGCCGCAAGTTCCTCGGCTACAGCTTCTGGGTGGCCGCAGGGGGCGTGTTCAAGCGCAAAGTGGCAGATAAGCCGCTGCTGACGTTCAAGCAACGCATCCGCGAACTGACGCGCCGCTCAGGCGGGAGGAGTCTGCAGGAAGTGGTGGACCGGCTGCGCCCCTATGTTCAGGGCTGGAAGGCTTACTTCCGGTTGGCGCAAACACCCGGCGTCTGGCGAGAGCTGGACCAGTGGCTGCGCCACCGGCTGCGGGCCATTCAGCTCAAGCATTGGCAACACGGCCAGAAGATCTACCGGGAACTGCAGACTCTGGGTGCGGCGCACGAGACGGCCCGACAGGTGGCGGCGAACAGCCGTCGCTGGTGGCGCAACAGCAATGGCGCGCTGAAGTCGGTGCTGGATATTGCCTACTTCGACCGGATGGGGCTACCCCGCCTCACATAACCTCAACCTCTCGAACCGCCCGGTGCGGACCCGCATGCCGGGTGGTGTGGCAGGGGCGCAGCCAGTGACGGCTGCCCCCTATGCCGATTTCTCTTCTTTATCCCCGTAGCGGTTCACGATCGTGGGAAAAACAACACTATCAGTGAACTAATTTCGATATTTCTAAACCAAAGGGGGGTTGGCGCAGGTTTATGAACAGTGTATTTTAATCACTATGAGTGATCAAAATACTGGAAAGCTAAACCGACTCCTGGCCCAACTGAGCGACACCACCCTGGTTTCGAGCCGGTGGCTGGCGGCACATGGGTATTCCAACAGCCTCGTTGCACGCTACGTGGCCAGTGGCTGGCTGGTGTCGCCAGCCCGTGGCGTCTATATGAGGAAGGGCGGGCGTCTGCAATGGGAGGGCGTGCTCCGCAGCCTCCAGGTCGGCGAGGCATTGTCGCTGCATGTCGGAGGGCGCTTTGCGCTCGCCTTGCAGGGGCACGAGCACTACCTGCGGCTGGGCGAAGCCGGCACCATCACCCTCTATGGGCCGGACCGGTTTCCGGGTTGGGTGAGCAAGCTGTCGTTGAAAGAGCGATTCGAGTATCAGGGCAAGGGGCCATTCGACCGGCCTGTTTTGCGCTTCACGCCTGAAATGCCGGAGAAGGCGTTGCTCGATCAGGGATTGGCTTGGCATGAGACCGGCTCCGGGACGGACGCGCTGGTTTGCTCCACCCCGGAACGGGCCATGCTCGAACTGTGCGGTGGTGTGACGGATGCGGCCTTGGTCTATGAGGCCGATGCCTTGATGCAAGCAATGACCACGCTGCGACCGCAACGGGTCGGCATGCTGCTGCGCCAATGCCACAGCATCAAAGCCAAGCGTCTGTTCCTGGCTCTGGCCGAACGCCATCGGCATGCGTGGCTGGCGCATGTGCCGCTCCAAGGTGTCAATCTGGGGCGGGGCAAGCGCGCGCTGGTGCCCGGCGGACGCTTGCAGCCGACCTATCAGATAACCTTGCCCGGAGACCTGGATGAGCACCTGGCTTGATCAATGGGACAGGCGCTACACCGACCGGGTGCAATTGCTGGTCGACGTCCTGCCGGTATTCGCCCAGGAGCCGCGCTTCGCACTCAAGGGCGGCACAGCGATCAACCTGTTCGAGCATGATCTGCCGCGGCTGTCCGTGGATATCGACTTGGCCTGGTTGCCGATGCAGGACTATGCCGTCGACGCGGTCCAGATCGAGGCAGCCATGGCACAACTGGCCGACGTGCTGCGCGCGCGGCCGTGGCAACTGCAGGTCCAATTGTCAGCGGGCGACGGCGGTCGCGTGGCGACGCGGCTGGTGGTCAGCCGTGGCCGGGCGCGCGTGCAGATCGAGACCACACCGGTGATGCGCGGCACCGTCCATCCGGTACGGGAGATGGTGGTCAGGCCCAAAGTGGAGGAGGCATTCGGATTCGCTTCCGTGCGGGTGCTCGACTTTGCCGACCTCTATGCAGGCAAGCTGGCAGCAGCACTGTCGCGCCAGCATCCCCGCGACCTGTTCGATGTCAGCCTGCTGCTCGAGGACGAGAGGGCAGACGGAACGCTCTGGCGGACCTTTCTAGTCTATCTGACCTGCAGTCCCAAGCCGGCTTGGGAGATGCTGGCGCCAAGGGAGCCTGCGGACTTCGAGGCGACATTCAACGCGCACTTTCGCGGAATGACGTCCGCGCCGGTGAGCGTGGAGCAACTGCTGCAGAGTCGCGCGCGCTTGCTGGAACGGGTTGCAGCCTGGCTGGACCAGCCGTCCCAGGCGTTTCTGCGTTCGGTAGAGGCCGAGCGGCCGGACTTCGGTTTGATCGACCTGCATCATGCGCGGGACCTGCCCGGCGTTCGACGCAAGCTGCACAACCTGACACAGCGTTCGGACGCGAAACGGCAGGCCGATAGTCTGCAGCTGGAGCAGGCTCTGGCGCGGATCGCGGGGCGCGCCGGCTAAGCGATGTCTAAGCGGCGGCATGTAGGCGACGGTATCACCCGCGGGTGCCGAGCGCTAGCTTTGCGGTCAGCCGCGCTCAGCGGCTTCAGCTAACCCCTGCGGCGCGACCGCATCATAGCCCAGCAAGCCCGCCAGCAGCGGCCAGCGTCGCGCGGCCGCCTGCGCGGCGCGCATTTCCTGGTGGTCGAAATAGCGGCGCGGGTCGAAGCCGTCGACCTCGTTGCCGAGGACGTCGATATCGCTGCGTGCCAGCGGCAGCCCGCGTGCGTTGGCCGGCTTCACGGCTTGCCCTCGATCCAGACGCCGTCCGGCGTGCGCACGACATAGCCGTCGCCCTCGCGCATGGTCACGGTGGCCTCGTTCTCGCCGACCATCTGCGTGTGCGGCACGTCGCTGGCATAGCTGGCCAGGTCCGGCGCCTGGGCGGCGAACGGGTTGTCGGCAATCAGGTTGGACAGCAGTTGCGCCAGGCCCAGGTAGCTGGTGGGCGCGTCGATGGTGATGGTGCGCCCGTTCGGCTTGGCCAGCCCCACCAGCTTGACGCCCACCGGTACGTTGATGATGCGCGGGGTCGGGATCTCGCGCATGCCGGCGATCTGGTTGGCGTCGCCGCGCAAGGCCGCGCCATGCTCGGGCACGAACACGATCACCGCGCGCCGGCCCGATTGCGCCACCATCTCGATGACCTTGTCGATGTCGCCCAGCAGCCGCGACAGCCGCAGCGGATAGGACTCCAGGCTGGACAGCCGGTTGTCGTTCATGCGGTTGCCGTCGTGCAGCGTCACGGTGTTGTAGTACAGCGCCTGCGGCCCGCCGCCGGCCTGCTGGCGATCGTGGAACCAGCGCTGCAGGACGTCGAAGTCGCCGATGACGGGCGAACTGTCGAACGAGCGCATCGCCACCGGCAGGCCGGTGTTGGGAGGCGGCGCGACGCCGTCGACGCCGATCTCCTTCTGCACTTCCTTCAGGAAGTTGTCGAAGTGGCCGTCGTGGTTGAGCAGCATGCGCGTGGAGAAGCCCGCCTGCGCCAGCGCCTGGAACAGGTGGCACTGGGCCGGCGCCGGGTCGTACAGCGCCTTGTGCTCGGGCTGGCCGCAGGCCGCGCGCAGCATGCGGATCGCCGCCGGGCCGCTGTAGCTGGCCGCCGAGCTGAAATTGGTGAACAGGAAATCGAAGCGCTGCAGCAGCGGGTTGTCGCGCGCGCGCGCCGCGTCGAGGTCGTCCCATGACAGCGAGCAGATATGCAGCACGATCACGTCGTACTGCGTGTCTGATGTGCCCGAAGTGCCCGAAGTGCCCGAAGTGCCCGAAGTGCCCGAAGTGCCCGAAGTGCCCGACGTACCCGATGTACCCGGCGTGGCCGCCAGCCGTGGGAAGCTGACCTGGCGCAGCGCTTCCTGGTTGCGGAACGCAGCCAGGCGCGCATCCGGGCCGCTGGCGTTGACCTCGGCGCCGCCACTGGCCGGCGCCGCGCCCGTGGCCAGCGCCGCGGTGCCGGCGCGCGCGCCGGCGCTGCCGCCCGGCCCGCCGCCACCGTAAAACGCCTGCCACACCGGCACCGCGACCAGCGCGCCCAGCACCAGCGTCGTCACCCGCACCCAGCGGTTCACGAGCCAGAAGACCACCAGCGCCGCCAGCGCCACCAGCAGCATCTCGCGCGTGATCACGCGCTGCGCCAGTTCCAGCATGTACGCGGGCGTAAACGCCTGCAGGTTGCTGAACTGCGACACCACGCGCGAGAACGGCGGCAGGTCCGATTCCCGGTACATCAGCGCGGCGCCCGCCACCACCGCCAGCACGTGCCGCAGCGCGGACAGCGCCGGATGGCGGATGCGCACCGCCAGCACCAGCGCGAACAGCAGGTTCAGCAGCCATTGCGGATGCAGCCGGCCGATAAAGGCCAGGTACAGCTTGGCGATGAAGTAGAGGTTCCAGATGCCCATGGTCCGAAGCGTGGCGTTGCCGCGTTGCCGTTGTGTGTAAGGTCAGAGCCGGCGCGGGCGCACGCGCCCGGCCAGCGCCGTGGTGGCGCCGCGCAACGCATCGACCAGCCGCAGCAGCCCCTGGTAGCCCATCTCGATCACTTCCTTGAGGCCGCGCAGCGGCACGTCCGCCGGCTGCTCGTCGACCCAGTGGATCCAGGCGTCGGCGCGGCCGAAGGTGCACTGGACCAGCTGCTGCTCGGTGCGCGCGTCCATGCCGTCGAAGCGCACGCCCATCTGCCGCTCGACATTGCGCGTCACCACCGCCGGGAAATGGTAGCTGCGGGTGCCGCGCGACAGGCACACGCCCACGTGCGTGCCGGGCTCGACCCTGGCCTCCACCGGCAGCGCCAGGCCCAGTCCGCCGAGCGAATAGTTGTCGGTCTTGCAGGCGAGCGTGCGGCCGTCGGGCAGCAGCAGCGTCGCCGGCACGCGCATCGGGATGCGGTGCGACACGCGCACCTGGCGCGCCTCGCGCGCCACGCCGATGGCTGCGCCCAGCATCACCAGGTTGGCCAGCGCCCAGCCCAGGTTCATGATGATCGCCGAGGGTTCGAAGGCGGGATCGAACAGGATGCGCCCGCAGCCCAGCAGCAGGGCGACCACGTTCAGCGCCAGCAGCACCAGGTAAGGCTTGGAAATGGTCCAGTCCAGGTATTCCTCGCGGATCTGTCCGCCCTTGGCCGTGACATTGAACTTGCCCAGCTTCGGGTTGATGAACGCCATCGTGGTCGGCAGCACGATGTACCACGCCAGCACCGATTCATAGACCTCCGCCCAGAACGAATGCCGGTAGCGCCCCTGCAGGCGCGAGTTGGTGATGTTGGCGACGAACAGGTAGGGCAGCACGTAGGCCATGATCAGCACCGCCGAGGTGTGGATCACATGCAGCCCGAAACACAGGTACGCGATCGGCATGGTCAGGAAGATCAGCCGCGGCACGCCGTAGAAGAAGTGCAGCATCGCATTGGTGTAGCACAGGCGCTGGAACAGGTGCAGGCCCTTGCCGAACATGGGATTGTCGATGCGGAAGATCTGCGCCATGCCGCGCGCCCAGCGGATGCGCTGGCCGATATGGCCGGCGAGGTTCTCGGTGGCGAGCCCGGCGGCCTGCACGATGCGGATATAGGCGCTGTTGTAGCCGCGGCGATGCAGTTTCAGCGCGGTGTGGGCGTCCTCGGTCACGGTCTCGACCGCGATGCCGCCGACTTCTTCCAGCGGCGCGCGCTTGATCACCGCGCACGAGCCGCAGAAGAACGTGGCATTCCAGAAGTCGTTGCCGTCCTGGATCAGCCCGTAGAACAGGCTGCCTTCGTTGGGCACGCGGCGGAAGGTGTCGAAGTTGCGCTCGAACGGGTCCGGCGAGAAGAAGTGGTGCGGTGTCTGCACCATCGCGCATTTGGGATCGGCGATGAACTCGCCCATGGTCACCTGCAGGAACGAGCGCACCGGCATGTGGTCGCAGTCGAAGATCGCGACGTACTCGCCCTGCGTGTGCCGCAGCGCCGCATTGATATTGCCGGCCTTGGCATGCGCGTGCTCGGTGCGCGCCAGGTAGCCCACGCCGGCGTCGCGGGCGAAGTCGCGCACTTCATCGCGGCCGCCATCGTCGAGGATATAGATGTGCAGCTTGTCCTGCGGCCAGTCCAGTCCCAGCGCGGCATAGACGGTGGGCTGCAGCACTCGCAGCGGTTCGTTGTAGGTGGGGATCAGCACGTCGACGGTGGGCCAGCTCGCGGTATCGGCCGGCAGCGGCGCCGGTTGCCGGTTGAGCGGCCAGATGGTCTGCACGTAGCCCAGGAACAGCACAATCCAGGTATAGAACTCGGCCGCGAACAGCAGGTAGCCGAAGACCGCTTCGGGCACGTTCTCGAACTGCAGCGTGGTGGTGATGCGCCACCAGATATAGCGGCCGGCCATCAGCACCGACAGCGCGGCCATGGTCAGCGTGGCGGCGCGGCCCGGGATGCGGCGCAGCACCAGCAGGCCGGCGATGATCAGCGTGACCAGCAGGAACTGGTCGCGCAGCGGCAGCGGCGTGGTGCACAGCAGGATGCCCGCGGCGGCGGCCAGCGCCAGCAGCGCCGGCATCAGCCACGGCACGCCGGACAACGTGGGCGACAGCGACTCGAGGCGCTGTCCCACGCGGTTCCAGTCGATGCCCGGCAGCCGCGCCAGCAGTCGCCGGCGCAGCCGCTTGGCGCGGAAGTAGACCGGGTCGAGCCAGCCGCGGAACCAGCGGCGCAGTGCGCTGGGCTCGGGCGGCGCCTGCGGCTTGCGGCGCTGGTGCACGCCGGCGGCGAGCGGTACCAGTGCGCGCGGCGGCCGCAGCAGTGCCCGGCTCAGCCAGATGCCCGGGCCGTGCTGGTGGCGCGGGATCTCCAGGCGCTGGCGCAGGCGCCGCCGCACCCAGTTGGCGGCAAGCAGCGCCACGTCCGGGCGCCCGCGCGGCGGCGTGCGGAAGAACATGCGCAGCAGCCACAGGCTGAGCGGGGCCTCGGCGGCCACGCCCAGCTCGCGCGCCAGCGCGCGGCGCAGCATCTGCAGCCAGTCGGCCGCGCGCCGGCGCAGCGGCAGGGGCAGCAGCGCGCGCATCATGTCCGCTCGGTCTCGGTGGCCATCCGCTGGGCGCCCATGTCGCGCACGCTTTCGGGTCCGGCCTTGCCGCGCACGGCCAGCAGGCTCCAGCCCGATACCCACGAGGCCAGCCCCTGCAGGTCATGCGCCGCCTGCGAGTACGGCGTGCTGCGGCAGAAGCTTTCGCCGCGGGCAAAGGCTTCGGGCACGGCGGCGTCCTCGTGCACTTCATACGGCAGCAGCTCGCCGTCGAGCGTGGCGCGCAGCAGCACCGAGATATCGGTATGGAGCTGGCGCGCCGGCTGCAGCCGCGTGACCGCGCAGGCCACGGCGGCGCCGCTCTCGCGCAGCGCCGCGCGCAGCGGCGGCAGCGTGGCGCAGGTCTGCGGCTGCGGCGGCACCAGCACCAGCACGAGATCCGCCGCGGCGATCGCCTGGCGCGCATGCGGCGACGGCCACGGCGCGCTGTCGACCAGCGCCAGCGCATTGGCCGGCAGGTCGACCTGGGCCAGCAGGCCACGCAGCCAGTGCGGGTCGCTCTCCATCCACGCGGCCATGCGGCCTTGCTCGGCGGCGCTGCCGGGATCGCCCCACGGCACGAACAGCACGCCGTCGTCGCTGCGCAGCCCCGCTTCATTCCACTGGGCGCTGTTGCACAAGCCTGCGCTGGCGGGCGCGCGCAGGCCGAAGTGGAAGCCAAGCACGCCGCGCGGGTCGCATTCGACCGCCAGCGCCGGATGGCCGTGCCAGGCCAGCAGCGTCGCGAGTTCGGCGGTGACGGTGGTGCGGCCCGCGCCGCCGACGGTCGAGACGATGGCGACGGTCTTCATTCGCGCTCTCCGCGCGCTTCACGCCAGCGCCGGCCGCGGATCACCACCGGCTGCAGTTGGGGCGGCAGCCGCACCGCGCGGCGCGCGCGCGGCAGGCGCCAGCGCGGCAGCAGGCGCAGCAGCCGGAAGTGCCAGACGACCCAGGCCACCGGCACGGCCAGGATCAGTCCCCAGATGAAATAGCCGAGAAACAAGTCCATGTTGGTTTCCTGTCGGTCATGCCTGGCGTCGCGGCTTCAGCGGGATGGCAAAGGCCTGCGGCTGCGCGCGCCGGCCACGGCGCCCGCGCGCGGTCGCCGGCAGCGGGATCGGCGCGTCCAGCGGCGCCAGTTCCGCCGGCGCCGCGATGGGTGACGGAGCGGGCTGGCTGGCCAGCCAGCCGCTGTAGTCCTGCACCGGGCGCTGCGCGATATCGGCTTCGAGACGCTTGAGCGAGCCCAGGATCGATTCGGCATCGCCGCAGCGCAGCTCGCCGCCGAACAGCTCGGACATCGGCCGCACGAACACATGGCGGCACGCGGTCTCGACGTTCTCCATGCGGCAGGCGAAGAAGAAGGCGTAGACCGCGTTGCTGCCGGCGCTGCACAGGTCGCCGGCATCCTGCATCTGGCACGCGCGCAGCGCGTCGACATGCGCCACCTCGGGCAGCAGCGGCAGCTCCAGCAGCACGTGCGGCAGCCGGATCACGCTGCTGCGCTCGAGCGTGGCCCGCACCAGCGAGATAAAGTCGGCGGGCGGCACGTAGCCGGTGGCGGCGGTGGCGACCACCGCGGACAGCGCCTGCCTGTAGTCGGGCAGGATCGGGCGCGAGAACACCTGGCCCTGGATCGACTCGATCATGGTCTGCACGCGGGCGAACGGCGTGTTGCGGTGGATCACCAGGCTGGCGCCCAGCGTCATGATCAGCAGCTCGTAGCGCTGGCGCAGGATCTCGTGATCCTCGCGCACCACGATCTTGAGCGCCTTGCCGCCGTCGTGGCGCAGCTGGTGCACCTGGCCGGCCAGCGTCTCCAGATCGGCGATCTGGCCGTAGTGCAGCACCACGGTGGCCGCGACCGCACCGGCCGCGGCCGCCACCGCGGCGGCGTTGTCGTCGACCACCTGCCAGTGCGCAGGGATCCAGCGTTCGCGCAGCACGGCCGGGCGGCTGACGATGATGCGGTCCTCGTCGGGGGCCAGCAGCGTGGGGGCCTCGCCGGGTGCGATGGCAGCATCCGCGCTGCTGCCGGCGACCAGGCCGCCGTCCACGGGCGAGAAGCGCAGCGGCACCGTCTCCGACGGCAGGATCGCGTCCTTGTGGCGCCAGAAGCCGACTTCCCAGACAAAGTGCCCGTGCTGCTGCGCCAGCCGCGCCACGCCGGCGAAATGCCGGTGGAAACCCGCCAGCGACGGCAGCTGCAGCGCCTCGGCGCCGCCGGGCGGCGCCATCACCAGCAGCACGCCGCAGCCGCTGGCGCTGCACCATTGCGCCAGCAGCTCGCCGTCATCGGCCAGCGCGACCGGGTCGTCCCAGCGGAAATACCCCTGCGCGCCTTCCACCAGGAACTGGCTGCCCTGCGCGCCGCACTGGTCCACCACGGCCTGCAGCGCTTCGGTCAGCACGCCGATGCCGCTGCGCTCGGGCACGCCGCGCAGCGTGCAGACGTTGGCGCGCGGATGCAGCGTGCGCGAGCGTTCGATGTCGAGCCCGTGCGCGCGCAGCATGTCGGCGATTGCCGCCGGCTGGCGCGGGGACAGCACCGTGGTGCGCGCGCGCAGCAGCCGCGCCGAGCTCTGCCAGAACAGCGCGTCGCAGGCGGGCGTGGCATCGGCGTAGACCACGTGCACGGCGGCCGGCTCGAGCGCCGCCAGTGCCGGCGGCAGCGCATCGATGGCCAGCGCCGGGCGCGCCTGCAGCCAGGCGCGCGGCTTCTTGCGCGTGCGCGGCGGCGGGGCGGTGGGGCGGATGGCGTCGTTCATGGCGTGGGCGGGTAGCTGGCTCAGTCTGTGGGCTTAGTACGTCGAATACGGCCGCACCGGGGTGGGCGGGTAGGGCACGGCGCCCTGCTGCTTGTCGAAGAAATAGCGCACGTAGGCCTGCGCGCGGTTGGGCGCGTAGTCGCGCGAGCGGTCGATCTCGAACACCGCGCCGGCGATCCAGTGCGGCGCGAAGCGGTACTCGATCGCCGCGCCGATGGTGTAGCTGAAGCCGCCGCCGGAGCCGCCGTCATAGGTGGCATTGCCGGAGAGCGCCTGCAGCCGCGAATCGGTCGGGTAGTACGGCATCGACTTCTCGTACGTGCTCGACAGCCCCACCGAGCCGCGCACGCGCCACGACAGCTTGTCGCGGCGCCCGGTCCAGTCCAGCGGGATGCCGAACGACAGGTAGCGCTGCGGGCTGTAGTAGCCGCCGTGGCCGAAGCTGTAGTAGCGCTGGTTCTCGCTGTAGCGCCAGTAGTTCAGCACCAGTCCGCTGGTCAGGCGCTGGTCGCGCCGCACGAACACGGGCACGTCGAAGCCGGTGCGCACGGTGAACTCGCGGTTGGTCAGCACATTGTGGCCGGTGTAGACGCCGTAGCCGAGATCGGCGAACAGGCCGAATCTCCCCACGTCGCGCGCGTAGCGGACATGCACGCCGTTGCGCACCACGCCGCCCCAGGTGGCCGCGGGCGTGACCGCACCGGTGGACGGGTCGACATGGGCGGGATCGGTGGCGCCGGCGTACGACACCAGGCTGCTGGTGACGGCGCGCCGCGACACGTCGATGGTGGTCGATGCCGGCCCCATCTCGCCGCGCCAGCGCAGTCCGCCGACCAGGTTCTGCCGCGCGAAGCCCAGCGGCGTGGTGCCGATGTCGGCACGCCAGCTGTTGTAGGCGCCGTCGAACTCGTAGCCGGCGGCCAGCGCCACGCCGCGGTCGTTCTGGCCGATGGGCGCCAGGCCGGTATTGCCGAGCGCGCGGATGCGCCCGAAGTCGCGCGAGGCGGACAGGTTGTCGGCCGGCAGCGTGCCGGCGTCGAGCAGCACCGTGTCGGCATGGAAGAAGGCATGGCCGGTGTAGCGGTGCGGAATGCGCACGTACAGCGGGATCTCGGTCGCCAGCAGGCGCGAGATGCCGGGGTCGCCGCTCTTGTGCGAGAACAGCACCGCCGAGGCCACCTGGCCTTCGCGCCGGGCTTCGAGCGAGGCCAGCGCGCGGCCGGCCGCGGTGCCCTCGGGATCTCCGGTGTCCGGGCCGGCGCCTTCGCGCTGCTCCAGCACGCGCGCCTCGCGGTACAGCGCCGCGGCCCCGTCGAAATCGCCGCGCGACTGCGCAATGCGCCCGGCCTGCACCGTGATGTCGGCGCGCCCGGGATAGCGCTGGCGCAGCGGGTCGACCACCGCCAGCGCTTCGTCCTCGCGCCGCATCGCGGTGAAGCGGCGCGCGATCGACAGGCGCGTGTCGATATCGTCCTCCGGGGTATCGGCGAGCACCGCGCGCACGAGCTCCAGCGCCTGCTTCTCGTCGCCCTGGCGCTCCAGCATGTTGGCCACCATCAGCCGCGCGCCGGCGTCCCCGGGGTTGGCCGCCAGCACCTGGCGCGCGGCGTCGGCGGCGCCGGCATAGTCGCCGCGGGCCTCGCGCAGGTCGGCCAGCGCCAGCAGCCAGCGGCGCTCGCGCTGCTGTGCCGCGGGCACGGCCATCAGCGTGCGCTGGGCCCCGGCGAAATCGCCCTCGGCAATCAGGCGGTCGCTGTGGCGCACTGCCAGCCGCAGCGACTGATCGTCGAGCTCCTCGCGCTGCGCGACGTCCAGGCCGGGACGCGCGCGCACGTCGGCGATCCACGCGCGCAGCGCATCGTCGCGCCCGGCCGCGGCCAGCAGTTCGCCATAGCGCAGGCGCACGTCGATGGCGGGATCGTCCGGATGCGCGTCGAGCCAGTCCGTGACCAGCTTCAGGCCGGTGTCGGGCTGGCCCAGCGCGATCCATTCGCGCCCGACCGAGGCCAGCATCTGCGCATCGCCGGGCACTTCGGCCGCGGCGGCGCGCAACTTGGCCATCGCTTCGTCTTCGCGGCCCTGCGCGGACAGCTGGCGCGCTTCGCGCAGCAGGCGCTGCGCGGCCAGGTTGCCCGCCAGGCGCCGCATGCCGTCGGAGCGCTCGGCGTCCGGCACGCCAGCCATCAGCGCAGTGGCGGCGTCGATGTCGTCGACCGAATTCAGGTACAGCGCCGCGGCATAGCGCATCTCGGTGCTCTGGGGACTCTGGGCTGCGCCTGCCGCGGCCACGCCTTCGTCCATCACCCGCCGGCCCAGCGCCGGCAGGCCCAGGTCACGGTAGGCGCGCGCCAGCGTGAAGCGGGTCCAGGGATCCTGCGGCGCCAGCCGGATCGATTCTTCCAGCCGCGCCAGCGCCGGGCTCTGCTTGCGCTGCGCCAGCAGCTGTTCGCCCTGCAGCGCGAGCA
The DNA here is from genome assembly GCF_900249755.1 of Cupriavidus taiwanensis. NCBI lineage: Bacteria > Pseudomonadati > Pseudomonadota > Betaproteobacteria > Burkholderiales > Burkholderiaceae > Cupriavidus > Cupriavidus taiwanensis. The sequence goes on along the minus strand of NZ_LT976853.1, from coordinate 2,006,426 downwards.
GTTCGGCGCGCAGGCTGCGCAGGGCTTCGGACGAACCCTTGAGGCGGCTCGCGGTGCTGTCGATCAGCGGACCGGCCTGGTCGCTGCGCCCGCTTTCATTGAGCACCCTGACCAGCGTGCGCAGGCTGCCGATGTCGGGCTCGGGGCCGGCGAGGTTGGCGCGCAGCAGCCGTTCGGCCTCGGCCGGCTGGTCCTGCGCGATCAGTGCGTCGGCCAGGATGGCGCGCGCGTTGGCGTTGTCAGGCTGCTGCTGCAGCGCCTGGCGCGCCAGCGCTTCGGCCTGCGCCGGCTTGCCCTGGGCATTGGCCTCGCGCGCCCGCGCCAGCGTGCCCCAGAACGTGGCGGTGCCCTGCAGGCTGCGCCATTTGCCGCGGTTGCCGGTATCGAGCGCGGCGGCGCGCGTGAACAGCGCGCGCGCTTCGTCGTGGCGCCCCTGGCGCAGGCGTACCAGCCCCAGGTTGCCGAGCGTCTCGCCTTCGTTGCGGCGCTTGCGGTTGGCGCTTTCGAGCGCGGTCTCGGCCTCGCGCACATTGCCGCGCGCCAGCTGCTTCTCGCCTTCGCGCCGCGCCTGGTACGCCTGGTCAGCCGGGCTGGCCTGCTCGCGCTGGCGCGCGCCGGCGTGCTTGCCGAGCTCCGCCAGCGTCTGCCGCGCGGCGTCGTCGTCCGGCACTTCCTGCAGGTAGGCCTCATACCACCGGTAGTACGCGGGATCGTCGCTGACGTTGTAGAGCGTGCGCCGCCACATCTCCAGCGCGCCCTTGCGGTCGCCGTCGGGGCGCCGGGCAATGCGCTGCAGGATGCCGAGCCCTTCCTGGCGCGTCGCCTCGCGGTCGGTCAGCAGGCTGGCCAGGGCCATCTGCAGGCGCAGGTCGTCCGGTTCCTGGCGCACGCGGGTGCGCAGCTCGGCGATGGTCGCGCTGCGCCCGGCGGGCGTGCCGGCCAGGATGCGGTAGTAGTCGGTCGCCAGCTCGCCGCGCGGGGCGCCGCGCGGAAACAGCCGGCGCAGCCGGGCAATCGCTTCGTCGGACTTGCCGGCGCGCGCCAGCAGCCGGATGCGGGCCATTTCGGCCTTGTCGCGCGTGGCGATGCGCCAGGCGTCTTCGAGCTCGAGCGTGGCGGGGTGGCCGGGGTGGGCCTGGCGCAGCCGGCGCAGGATTTTCTCGGCCTCCAGCGGGCGGTTGGAGCGCAGCTCGATCAGGCCCATCAGCATCAGCGCGTCGGGCTGGCCGGGATCGATCAGCAGCGCCTTGTCGAGGATGCCGCGCGCCATGTCGGTGCGGTTCTTGGCTTCCCACATGCGCGCCGCGGACAGCAGCTGCGCCACTTCGGGCGACGGCCTGGCGGCCTGCTGGGCCTGTTCGGCCAGCGCCGGCGCGGCTGCCAGCGGCGCCAGCGCGGCGGCGCCGAACAGCGCCGGCAGCAGCAGCGGGTTCAGCGCGCCGGGCATCCGGTCTTCCATGCGGGCAGCAGCGTGCCGTCGCGGGCGAAGCGGAACTGGCCGTCGAGATGGCCGAGCCCGAACAGCGTCAGCACCTGGGTGTAGTAGCCGGCCTGGCCGCCGGGTTCGCGCTGCGCCAGCTCGCGCGTGCGGCGCGCCTGCGCGGCGGCCTGGTCGGCGCGCCCGAGCGCGGCGAGGTATGGCGCCACCGCGGCGCTGAAGCCGCCGTTGCCGGCGTTGCTGCCGCGCGGGCCGGGCTGCCCGGTCCGGGTATCGATGCTTTCGGGCGGATAGCCCTTGGCCGCGACATAATCGGCCAAAGGCGTGAAGGTGCGCAGCAGCGCGGCGCGCCGGGGCTCGTCGGCGGGCAGCATGCCGGCCCACAGGTAGACGCGGATCGCGTTGTAGGCCGATTCGGCGTGGGTCGCCGCGTCGGGCAGGAAGCCGCGGCCGGCTTCATATTCGACCCAGTCGGGCGAGAAGCCGCGCGGCGCGGTGTCCAGCATCAGCCGTGCCGAGGTGCCGGCCAGCTGCTGCCACGCCGGCTCTTCCGGCAGCGCCGCGGCCAGCCGGCGCATCACCTGCAGCGGCACGTAGCTGGGGTTCAGGCGCCAGTGGCCGGTGCCCAGCTTGAAGCCCTGCGGTCCCGGCAGCACGGTGCGGCCCAGGCCGGGCAGCACCGCGGTTTCCTCGCGCAGGATGCGCCGCGCCAGCAGGGTGCCGAGCGCGGTGAAGCGCCGCTCCTGCCACAGCCGGCCCGCTTCCAGCAGCGCGTAGGCGATCCACAGGTCGGCGTCGGAAGCCGGGTTGCTGTCGATCACGCCCCAGCCGCTTTCCGCGTGGCCCGCGCTGGCTTCCTGCGCGGGCGTGCGCCGGCCCCAGAGCCACGCGGGCAGGTGCGAGGCCAGGTCGCCCTGCGCCAGGTTGTTCTCGGTCCACGCCAGCAGCTTGTCGAAGCTGGCGCGGTCGTTGGCCACCAGCGCGAAGAACAGGCCATAGGCCTGGCCTTCGGACACGGTGGCCTGCCGGTCAGAGCTGCGGTCGATCACGCGCCCGTCGGCGCTCAGCAGGTGCTGGCGGAAGGCATCCCAGTCGGCCCACTGGCAGGCCGGCGCCGGCGCGGCAGCGGCGGCCAGCGCGGCACAGGCCAGCGCGCCGGCTGCGAGCCATCGGCACAGGCCTGCCAGGGCGCGCCGCATGTCAGCTCCCGCGGCGCCGCGCCGCCAGCCTGCTCAGCGTCCAGAACAGCGACAGCGCGACCACCAGCCCGGCCAGCAGCCCGCCGATCGCCAGCAGGCTGGGGAACGCCGAGACCCGCACCCAGACGCGCGCGTACCACGGCAGGTCGCCGACGTAATAGCGCTGGCCCAGGCGCAGGCCATCGACCTGGTCCTGCCGGATCATGGTCAGGTCGCCGCGCATCTGCGCCACCTTGCCGGGGTTTTCCAGCGCGTCGAGCACGTCGGCCACGTGGCGGTCTTCGGTGGCGGTCAGCGCGACCACGGTATGGCCGTCGGCCAGCGGCGACTCGAAGCCGACCAGTGCCGCCACCGGGCCATCGGCGGACAGGATGGCGCGCCCGACCGGCGTGACCGGGTCTTCGCGCACGCCGGCCAGCCAGTTCGACCAGACCCCGCTGCGCTGGTCGCGCAGCGCGATCTCGGTCTTGCCGCGCGCGAGCAGCAGCGGCAGCGACTTGCCCCATTTTTCCAGCGTGGCGGCGCCGCTGCCGGTGCCGATCAGCAGCAGGTTATGGTCGCGCACGCTGTCGATCCTTGCCGTCGGCACCACGCTCACGCGCAGCGACGGCAGGCCCGTCCACTTGCCCATATGGCCCAGCAGCGACAGCAGCGCTTCCTGGTCCATCGCGGTGGGCTGGTCGGGAACGACCACGGCCGTGTCGGCGAGGTCGGCCAGCCGGGTGAAGGGATAGCCGCTGTTGGCAAAGAACGCCAGGTTGGGCAGCCCGGTGTAGTGCGAGAAGCGGCTGAAGTCGATGGTCGAGTCCGGGTCGATCGCCGCGCGCGCCACGTCGGTCGCGGTGGACGTGCACAGCCCGGTCTTCTGCGAATCGATATGGAACTGGAACTGCATCTGGTTGTTGCTGCCGACGCGGAACGCCGGGATGCCGACCCGCTGCGCCACCGACGCGGTGGTGCCCGACAGCAGCGGTACGCTGACCACGTTGTGGTCGTCGGTGCTGGCCAGCGGGCGCAGGCGGTAGGAGCGCACCAGCTGGTCGTTGATGTCGATGCTCAGGACCGAGTCGTTGTAGGTGGGCGGCGCGGTGTAGCGGTAGCGCAGGTTCAGCGGCACGTTGCTGCGGGTCCAGTCGTACAGGTCCGCCGGCACGCGCAGGTTGACGCGGATCGGGTTCGGGTTGCTGCCGGCGACCTGCAGGTCCTGCGGGTCCGGCACCAGTTCGCGGAACAGCACCGGGCGGTCGGTCGGCGCCCATGCCGGCGCGTCATAGGGCCGGCGCGGCTTGCCGATGTCGACCGACTCGACGCGCGCGCTGTTGCCGGCCAAGGCCACCTTGCCCAGCACCAGCGCATTGACGGCGGTCTGCAGTTCCTGCGCATTGCGGCCGGCCAACACAAGCAGCTTGCGTTCCGGGCTGGCCGGGTTCGGCATGACGCTGACGGTAGGGCCGGAGATGGCCGGCAGGTTCAGCCCCGCCGGGATGGTTTGCGGCGTGACGAAGGCGATGGCGTCGCTGCCGGCCGGCGCGGTACGTGTCACCGGGAAGCGCGCCTCGCGCCAGGCGGCCAGCGCGCCCAGCCAGGATGCCGCCACGCCGGCGGCGCGCAGCGTCGCGCCGTCGGCGCCGGCCGGCAGCACGAACGGCACGGTCACGCGGCGGTTGTCGCGGCGGTCGAAGAACGGCGCCGGCAGCAGCGCCAGGTTGTCCGGCAGCGTCACGCGCGAGGTACTGAGCGTAAGCGTGGTCGCCGGGCTGATGTCGGCCCACAGGCTTGAGTGCAGCGGGTCCTCGCAATGGTCCAGCGTGTAGTGCGCGATCAGCTGCACGCGCAGGTGGTTGAAGTCGGTGAAGAAGCGCGGGTCGATATCGAGCTCGCGCGTGACCAGGCGCCCGGCTTCCTTTTCTTCCAGCGGCAGCGTGGCGATGACTTCGTCGTTCAGCGTCAGCTTGATATGCGACAGCGGGAACACCAGCGCCGGCGAATAGGTAAAGGCCAGCTTGAGCTTCGCAGCCGTGACCACTTCATCGAGCCGCACGCCGACATCGAGCCGGCGCGCATGGTCCACGCCACGCAGCGCGATGGGGCCGTAGGCGCCCATCTGGCGCAGCGTCAGGACGCGCGTGGTGACCCTGGCCGACGCCGTGCCTGCCGGATCCGCGATTGCGGCAACCTGCGTCGCGGCAGGCGTGGGGGCGACAGCGCCAGGCTGCGCGCTGGCCGGCCACGACCAGCACAGGCCGAGCAGGCTCGCGACGGCGCACAGCGAAGCGCGGGGGAAGCTGAGCGAAACAGAGCGGGTCATGGGTAGACGGCGGTTCCTTTGCATGCTTCAGAACGAACGAACTGCGCGAACGAACTGCGCGAACGAACTGCACGAACGAACTGCACGAACGAACTGCACGAACGAACTGCACGGACGGACCGCGCGGCGCCAGAGCCTATACCCGCTCTCGATGGCTCGGCGCACTGCGGCAGGCTATACGCTTCAGGAATCGGGCTGGGCCAGTGTAGCGGCAAAGCACGGCAGACTCCACATGACGCTGTTGGTCTAAAAAAGATTCAACAGCGACTAAAAGAAATAGAAATGCGAGCCTCTTGCCAAAGGACGCGTTTTCGATCTCGCTTTGTAGGCGAAGCACTGGCATTTGCACACGGCGAAGGACCCGCCGGCGCCCCCGGCGATGCCACGTGGCAGGGTCGCCCAGGTTCTAGTGGGGTCGATGCTTAAGGGAATGGCCCACGGTCAGGCCATCACACTTGCCACCCCGATCACCACCCCCAGCGCAATCCGATACCACGCAAACACCCGCAGCGAATGCCGCGCCACCAGCCGCACCAGCGCGTTGACGACGAAGAGCGCGGAGATGAACGCGGCGGTAAAGCCGGCGACAATGGACCAGATGTCCTGCATGCTGAGCAAGTGGTAGTGCCGCATCGCGTCGTAGCTGGCGGCGCCCAGCATGGTGGGGATGGCGAGGAAGAAGGAGAATTCGGTCGCCGCCTGCCGCGACACGCCGGACAGCATGCCGCCGACGATGGTGGCGCCCGAGCGCGAGGTGCCGGGAATCATCGCCACGCATTGCGCGAAGCCGATGCCGATGGCCTGCTTCCAGCCGAAGTCTTCGATGGCGTGGATGCGCGGCACGGCGCTGCGCCGCTCGACCCACAGGATGACCAGCCCGCCCGCGATCAGCGCGGCGGCGACCACGGCGGGATCGAACAGGTGGTGCTTGATCGGGCCGATGAACAGCGCGCCGATGAGCGCGGCGGGCAGGAAGGCGACCAGTACCGCGGTGGCGAAGCGCAGCGCGTCGGGATCGCGCCGCACCACGCCGTCGCACAGGTCCGCGATCTTGGCACGGTACAGCCAGCACACCGCGAGGATCGCGCCGAGCTGGATCACCACGTCGAACACGCGCGCCTCGTGCGAGGTGAAGTCGATCCAGTCGCCGACCAGGATCAGGTGCCCGGTGCTCGAAACGGGCAGGAATTCCGTCAGGCCCTCGAGCAGGCCGAGAAAGAAGGCCTTTCCCAGGTGGATCCAGTCGATCATGTGGCGGCTGCCTTGTGGTGGCTTTACGTTGGCCTTTGAGGGGCGGAGAGGGCGCGTTGCCGGCGATCGTCAGGCCGCCAGGCTGTGCAGCAGCTGCGGCTCGCGCTGCTCGAGGTAGCTGCGGAAATGCGCGCCGGTCTCGTGGTGCTTCAGCGCGAACTCGACGGTCGCCTTCAGGTAGCCCAGCTTGCTGCCGCAGTCATAGCGCGTGCCGTGGTAGCGATAGGCCAGCACCTGTTCCTGGCTGAGCAGCGACTGGATCGCATCGGTCAGCTGGAACTCGCCGCCGGCGCCGGGCTTCAGTGCGCGCAGGTGGTCGAAGATGCGCGGGGTCAGGATGTAGCGGCCGACCACGCCGAGGTTGGACGGCGCTTCTTCCGGCGCGGGCTTTTCGACGATGCCCGAGACCTTGATCACGCCCTCGGCCCACTCGCGGCCCTCGACCACGCCGTAGGAGCGGCTCTGTTCCGGCGAAATCTCTTCGACGCCCAGCACCGAGCAGTTGTAGTGGTCGTAGGCGTCGACCATCTGCTTCATCACCGGCGGGGTGCCGTCGATCAGGTCGTCGGCCAGCATTACCGCGAACGGGGCGTCGCCGACCAGCTTGGCCGCGCACAGCACCGCGTGGCCCAGGCCCAGCGCTTCGGACTGGCGCACGTAGAAGCATTCGACGTTGGCCGGCTTGATCGAGCGCACCACGTCGAGCAGGGCGCGTTTGTTCTTGGCTTCGAGTTCCACCTCGAGCTCGAACGCCTTGTCGAAATGGTCTTCGATGGCGCGCTTGGAGCGGCCGGTGACGAAGATCATCTCGGTAATGCCGGCGGCCATGGCTTCTTCCACGGCGTACTGGATCAGCGGCTTGTCCACCACCGGCAGCATTTCCTTGGGGCTGGCCTTGGTGGCCGGCAGGAAGCGGGTGCCCAGGCCTGCGACCGGGAAGACGGCCTTGCTAACGCGACTTGTCATTTCAGTGGTTCCCTTCAAAGGTTCGGCAAAGCTCGGGGCGATGGCGGCGATCGAGCCGATTGCGGCGATGGTCGACCGTTCGTCCGCGGCAAAGAAAGAGGGTGTAGGCGCAACAGGGAATCAATCGCCTACACCCTTAAGTCGGCACGGGGTGCCACCCGCGATTGTGCTGCGTCGCACCACCCGCGGTACCCCTCACGCGTTGGGACGGAATTCGTTTCCACTCCGATGGGGGGATCGGAAACTTGGTAAAAACGCCGGCCGCGCCTTGAAGATGTAGTCCCGCGAGCCATAAACTTCGCCGGTCATTTGCGGATGACGCAGTGCAGAAAAGAGCGCGCCCAGCGCGCCGGGCACAACCAGTCAACACCGCCAGGTTCAGTTCCGCGGCCATGCAAACAAGCGGACAGGCACCCCGGGTGCCATGTCGAACCAGCGGAGTCACCGCTGCGCGCTGCGCGCTGCGGCAGGGTGGCGGCGGGCCATGCGGGTCTTCTTGCAAACAAGGGAATCATCGAGAGTGCTAAAGCTTTCAAGCAGCTTGAGGTTTGGCAGGGCCGCCATGTGCCTGGGGATCGTTCCGTTGCTGGCATCGTGCGCGCTGGCGCCGGGCATGCGTTTCGACCCGCAGCGCCCGCTGGATCCGGAGGACCCGGAGTCGGTGCCCAAAGTCACGCAGATCACGCCGGCGCTGGTGCGTACGCTGAAGGCCGCCACGCCGCCCGTGAACGCCGGCGTCGAAGCGTTGTTCGGCGAGCCCGGGCCTTATACCGTGGGCATCGGCGACATTCTCTCGATCGTGGTGTGGGACCACCCGGAACTGGTATTCCCCACGCAGACCTACTCGATCGGCGCTGCCTACGAGATCCCCAGCTACAGCGGTGCGGCCAACATTCCCGGCTACGTGGTCAGTCCGGCGGGGACCATCCAGTTTCCCTATGCCGGCGTGCTCAAGGTGCTCGGCCAGACGCCGGACCAGATCCGTGGGCAGCTCAGCACCCAGCTCAAGCCGGTGGTGACGATGCCGCAGGTCACCGTGCGCGTGCTGGCGTTTCGCAGCAAGCGTGTGTACCTCGACGGCGAGGTCAAGACGCCGGGCCCGCAGAATATCGACGACGTGCCGATGACGCTGGTCGAGGCGCTCAACCGCGCCGGCGGCATCAATGTGCTGACCGGCGACAACAGCCGCATCCGCATCTCGCGCGAGGGCAAGACCTATTACGTCAGCCTGCCGGGTTTGCTGCAGCAAGGCATCGACCCGGCGCGCATCCTGCTGCGCAACGGCGATATCGTGCGCGTGGAGCAGCGCGAGGACAGCAAGGTCTTCGTGACCGGCGAGGTCGTGCGGCCGACGCCGGTGATGCCGCGCAACGGCCGGCTCACGCTCAGCGAAGCGATCGGCGAGGCCGGCGGCCTGAACCCCAATTCCGCCAACGCCAAGGAACTGTACGTGATCCGCAAGGCCGCCGACGGGCAGGCCGAGGTGTTCCACCTCGACGGCAAGTCGCCGGTCTCGTTTGCGCTGGCCGAGGCGTTCGAGCTCAAGCCGCGCGACGTGGTCTATGTCGATGCCGCGGGCGTGGTGCGCTGGAGCCGCGTGATCAACCAGCTGGTGCCGAGCGGGAATTTCTTCACCTCCACGGCGAACGCAGTCAAATGATCAAGACCGTACTCGTGGTCTGCATCGGCAATATCTGCCGCAGCCCGATGGCACAGGGCCTGCTCAGGCAGGCGCTGCCCGAGGGCGAGGTGGTGTCGGCCGGCCTGGGCGCGCTCGCCGGGCACGCGGCGGATCCGCATGCGGTGGATCTGATGAGCCGCCAGGGCGTGGACATTTCCGGGCACCGGGCCCAGCAGCTCAATCCCGTGCTGATCCGGCGCGCGGACCTGATCCTGGTGATGGACGGCGCGCAGCGGCAGGAAATCCGGCGGCTGCATCCGGCCACCACCGGACGCGTGTTCCGCCTGGGCGAGCTGGACAAGTTCGATGTGCCAGACCCTTACCGCCAGCCGCGTGCGGCATTCGAGAACGCGCTGCAGCTGATCCAGCGCGGCGTGGAGTCCTGGGTGCCGCGCATCCGGGCCCTGGGTTAAACCGATACTGTGCTGCCTGCCATGAACCAGTCCACTTATCTTCCCGTCGCGGCGCCGGCCCAGTCGGACGAGATCGCCGTCGTTCGCTACCTGGACGTGCTGGTGTCGAACCGCTGGCTGATCGCGGCCATCGCCTTTTCCATCCTGGCGCTTGGGGTTGCCTACGCGTTCCTGGCGCGCCCGGTGTACGAGGCCAACATCCTGGTGCAGGTCGAGGACAGCCAGAACAGCCCCAACGGCCTGCTGGGCGACGTCTCTTCGCTGTTCGACGTCAAGACGCAGGCGACCGCGGAAATCGAGATCCTGCGCTCGCGCATGGTGGTCGGCAAGGCGGTCGACAACCTGCGGCTCTACATCGATGCCAAGCCCAAGTACTTTCCGCTGGTCGGACCGTGGATCGCCAGCCAGTCGAAGGGGCTGTCCGAGCCCGGCCTGTTCGGCATGGGCGGCTATGCCTGGGGCGCGGAAGCGATCGAGGTGCCGACCTTCGACGTGCCGGAGATGCTGCAGGGCGAGACCTTCGTGCTGGTGAGCCTGGGCGATGGCCGCTACCGGCTCGAGCAGGGCAGCCTCGACAAGCCCATCGTCGGCCGCGTCGGCGAAGCCATCGAGGCCCATCATGCGGTCGGCGAGATCCGGCTGCTGGTGACGGCGCTGAAGGCCAAGCCCGGCGTTGCCTTCAACCTGGTGCGCCAGTCGCGGCTGAAGACGCTGGAGCAGCTGCAGCAGCAGCTGAATATCGCGGAGAAGGGCAAGCAGAGCGGCGTGATCGGGGCCTCGCTGGAAGGCAACGACGCCAGGCTTACCGCGGCGATCCTGAACGAGATCGGCGACGAGTACGTGGCGCAGAACATCAACCGCAAGGCCGCCGAGGCGGAAAAATCGCTGCTGTTCCTCAACAACCTGCTGCCGCAGCTGAAGGGCGAACTCGAACGCGCCGAAGTGAAGTACAACGCCATGCGCAACGAGCGCGGCACCTTCAACCTCAGCGAAGAAGGCAAGGCCTTCCTGCAGGAGAGCGTGACCGCGGAAACCTCGCTGCTGGAACTGAAGCAGAAGCGCGCCGAGCTGGTGACGCGCTTCGCGCCCGGCCACCCGTCGATGCAGGCGGTCGACAAGCAGATTGCCGCGCTTGCCGCCAAGGCGGGAACGGTCGCCGGCCGGGTCAAGACCCTGCCCAACCTGGAGCAGGACACCGTGCGGCTGATGCGCGACGTCCAGGTCAACAACGACCTCTATGTCGGCATGCTGAACAATATGCAGCAGCTCAAGCTGGTGAAGGCGGGCAAGGTCGGCAGCGTGCGCCTGGTGGACAGCTCGCCGGTTCCGGAAGAGCCGGTCAAGCCGAAGAAGGCGCTGGTGATCGTGCTGGCCGCGGTGCTGGGCGTGCTCGCCGGGGCGGTGGTCGCCTTTGTCCGCAACGCGCTCTATGGCGGCATTACCGATCCCAAGGACATCGAGGAACATACCGGCCTCAACGTCTATGCCACCGTGCCCCAGTCCGAGCACCAGCTTACCTTCAGCAAGGACATCCAGGCGCGCAAGCGCGGCCACTACCTGCTGGCCGACCGCTTCCCCAACGAGCCTTCGGTGGAAAGCCTGCGCAGCCTGCGCACCTCGCTGCAGTTCGCCATGCTGGACGCGCCCAACAACCGCGTGCTGCTGACCGGTGCAACGGCGGGCGTGGGCAAGTCCTTCGTCTCGGTCAACCTGGCCGCGTTGATGGCGTCGGGCGGCAAGCGCGTGCTGCTGGTCGACGCCGACATGCGCAAGGGCTACCTGAACCAGTACTTCGGCAAGGACCGCGAGCCGGGCTTGTCGGACGTGCTGGCCGGCAAGCTGGCGCTGGAAGACGTGATCCACCGCGACGTGGTGCAGGGACTGGACTTTATCGGCACCGGCACGATCCCGCCCAATCCCGCCGAGCTGATGCTGAAGGAGCGCATGGTGCGGTTGCTGGAAGACCTCAGCGCGCGCTATGACATGGTGATGATCGATTCCCCGCCGGTGCTGGCCGTCGCCGATGCCGCGATCCTGGCCGAGCGTTGCGGCACGGTGTTCCTGGTCACGCGCTTCGCCAAGAGCTCGATCGGCGAGATCTCGGAGTGTGCCAAGCAGCTGGGGCAAGTGAAGGTCAGCGTGAAGGGCGTGATCTTCAACGGCCTCGATCCCAACGCGTTCCGCTACGGCTACGGCTCCAAGTACGGGCGCTACCGCTATGCCTACTACGGCTACTCGCAGAGCGAGAAGGCGTAAGCCATGCACGCCGCGCGACTGGACCGCGACTGGATCCTGGCCGAGCGCGGGCTGGCCACCGTGGCCAGCCTGGTGCTGAGCCTGCTGTACCTGACGGTCTATTTCTTCGGCCGCGACGCGCTGCCGGAAAAATGGGTCACCGATTCCAACAAGATGCTGGAATTCCTGGTCAGCGGCTCGACCGACCTTGACGATTCGTTCGCCGCGACCGCCAGGGTGTTTTCGGTGTTCGGGGCGGAGTATGTGAACGTGGTCACCGCCACGGTCGGCGTGGCCTACGTGGCGATGGCGTCGAGCCGCGTGGCGAGCCTGCGCGACCTGGCCACGCGCTGGCTGTTCGTGCTGCCCTGCATGCTGCTGAACCTGCTGTCGCCCGGCAAGGAGACCGTGGTGATCGCGATGTCGATCGTGCTGGTCATGGCCGGGATGGCGCGCGGCGTGTCGTGGCGCGGGCTGGTCGTGATGACCATGGTGCTGTATGGGTGCTACGCGCTCTTCATCCGCAACTACTACGCGATGATCCTGGTGCTGGCGCTTGGCATCCGTGTGTCGGCGCGGCTGTCGCCGGCGTGGAAGGCGCTGGTGCTGGCCTGCGTGCTGGGCGCGATCCTGGTGGCGCCGTCCGAGATCCTGTACATCCTGCAGTCGCCGCGCGATATCTCGAACAACTATGCGTTGAGCATCGGCAGCGACAACCGCACCATGATCTGGAACCTGTATCCGCCCACGTCCGGTGTGAACTTCCTCATCAACTACCTGTACGCTGCGGTCATGTTCGTGCTGCCGGTGATCAGCTTCCGCGCGCCGGTCGATCTGGCCATGATGCTGATGCACGCGGCAATCCTGCGCGTGGCGCTGCGCGGCTTGTCGGGTACGCCGGCGGTGAGCGAAGACGAGCGCAAGCGCCGCTGGTTCGCCACGCTGGTCGTTGCGCATATCCTGGTGCAGTTTATCTTCGAGCCGGACCTGGGCAGCTATGTTCGCCATCTCACCTCGGTCAGCTTGTTTCTCATCCCTTTGCTAACTGCCTTGCCGGCCAAACAAGATGAAGCACGTCGTCATATGCGCGGTGCCGTACAGTGACAACCTCGGCGATGCGGTGATCGCCGAAACGCTGGGCCACCTGATCCGCCAGGCCGTGCCGGATTGCCGGGTCAGCTACCTGGACATTGCCGGGCGCACCCGCCTGGGGGAGAACTCGCTGAAGAAGGGACGCCTGATGCGGCTGTTCTCGCGGCTGCCGGGCTGGGCCCGGGTGCCGGTGCTGACCGCTGCGATCTGGCTGAAATACCGGCGGCAATGGCGCGCCCGCTGGCAGCAGCAACTCGCCGATGCGGATATGGTGGTGGTCGGCGGCGGCCAGTTGCTGTGCGACGTGGACCTGAACTTCCCGCTCAAGCTCTACCTGCTTGCCCGCTGCCTCGGCAAGAACGCGCGGGTCGCGCTGGTGTCGGTGGGCGTGGCGGCCGGCTGGTCGCGCCTGGGGCGCTACCTGGTGTCGCGCTTCTTCGCGCTGGCGGCACCGCAATACGTCTCGGTCCGCGATGAAAGCTCGCGGCGCCATATCGTCGGCCTTGGCGCGGGCGAGGCCTGCGACGTCGCCATCATTCCCGATCCGGCCATCCTGAGTTCGGCGCTGTATGCGGAGTACGGGGTGGAGAAGCGCTGGGACGTCGGCATCTGCGTCTCGGACGTCGAATCGCTGCACTACAACGCTGACCTCGGCGCCGGATCGGAGCAGGGCGGGGGGCTGGGCATGTTCGTGGAGCTGGTGCACAAGCTGCGGCAGGGCGGACAGCGCGTGGTGCTGTTCACCAACGGCGCGGAGGAAGACAACCTTGCCGCGGCCGCGGTCAGCAGCCGGCTGGGCGCGGAGGGACTGATCGGCGTGGATGTCAGGCTGCCCGACACCCCGGCGGAGCTGGCGTCAATCATCGCCGGCTGCCACAGCATGGTCGGGCATCGGATGCACGCCAACATCATCGCCTTCAGCTTCGGCGTGCCTTCGGTCGGCATAGTCTGGGACACCAAGGTCGCGTCGTTCTTCAAGCTGAGCGGGCGCGGCGATTTCGCGGTGCGGCAGAGCGCCAGCGCCGACGACGTGATCGAAAGGCTGGCCTGCGCGCGCTCGCTGGGCGCGGCGCAGTTCAAGCGTTCGGCGCGGCTGGGCCGCGAGATTACCCAGGGCCTGGCGCAGCTGTTCAGCCAGAAGCCGGCAGTGCCGGCCACGCCGGCGCCGCTGAAGGCCGCGCCTTCGCTCGAGGGGACGCCATAATGCGCCGCATGCTGTCGGCGCTGGGCGCGGTGTTCGAGCAGGCCGCGTATACGGCGGTCCAGTTCGGCATCAACGTGGCGCTGGCGCGCTCGATGGACGTGGCCGGCTATGGGCTGGTGGCGGTGGTGCTGTCGCTGGTGGTGTTTATCAACATCTTCTATGTCGCGTTCCTGCACGAGCCGGCGCTGATCGAGGGGATCCGGCTGCGCGTGCGCTTCTCGGTCGAAGTCGCGGTGCTGACGGTATTCCCCGTTGCGGCCGGCTCGATCCTCTACCTGTACGGGCATGGCCTGAGCACATCGGCGTGTGCGGCGGCCGCGGTGCTGTTCGCCAGCTATACCGCCTACTGGGTGCTCAGGACCGTGGGCGCGAAGGCGCGCGGCTATGCCGGGCTGCTGGTCTGCCACACGCTGGTCGGCGCCGGCGTGGCCATGATCGGGCTGGCCGCCGGCACGCAGCCGGCGCCGGCGGCGATGCTGATGCTCGCCGCCGCGATCCTGCTGCCCACGCTGGTGGCCGCCGCCACGCTGCGCCGCCGCGGGCGCATCGAGATCGTCCCGGGCCGGCCCGACTCGCCGCGCCAGTGGCTGGGCTTCGGGGCCAGCTCGGCCAGCGCGCAGCTGATGAGCTGGCTGGTCGGGCCGGGGCTGGTGGTGCTGCTCGGCTCGCTCGGGCATTTTGCGGAGTCGGCCAAGTTCCGCATCCTGCTGACGGTGCTGCTGCCGGCCCAATATGTCCTGATGGCGCTGGGCTACCACCTGATGCCAAGGTTCGCGGCGTCGTTCAGGCAGGACGACACGCTGACGCTGGTCCGCAACGCAGCCGGGTTCGTGCTGGGCGGCGTGGTGCTGTCCGGCGCGCTGAGCGTGCTGCTGCTTCTGTTCGGCGACCAGCTCGTGGTCATGCTGTTCGGCGCGGCCTATGGAGATCTCGACGTGCGCTTCTTTTCGCTGTTTCCGATCGTGTTTGCGGTGGTGATGTGCCTGCGCACCTTGCTGAAGTCCTTCGGCATGGCGCGCGCCATCTTCGTTGCCGCGGGCGTCGGCCTGCTGGCCGGCGTCGCGCTGGGGGCATGGCGCTATCCGCGGCTCGACTACCTCGTCGCGGCGCAGGTGATGCTGGTGTCGTTCGTCGTCATCGCGCTGTTCCAGACCGGTGCGCTCGCCATGGGCGTACTGCGCAGGCATGGCGCCGCATAGCGCAGCGGCGCCGCGCGCCGCTGCGCGGGCGCTGGCGTTGGCAGCGCTGGTGGCGGTGTCGGGCTGGCTGCCCGGGCGGCCGGCGCATGCCGAAGCCGCGCAGGCCTCTGGCCGGATTGCGTCGATGCCCGCGTTTGCCGTGCAGATCGATCCCGCCACGGTGTCGGCCCGCGATCTGGCGGAGATCCGGCGCCTGGGTTTCTCGCATGTGCGTTTCGGCGTGCGGCCCGAGGTGGTGCGCGGGCACCTGCCGCCGCAGCGCTACGCGCAGGTCATTGCGCAGGCGCGCCAGGCCGGCCTGCACATGCTGGTGACGCTGTATGGCGGGCGGTATATCTGGGGCGATGACGGCAAGGATGGTGGCAGCGATGCCAGCGAAGCGAAGTTCGCCGCGTTCGCGGCCGATTTCATGCGGCGCAACGCGGGGCCGGACCTGTCGTACGAGATCTGGAACGAGCCCGACAACAAGACCTTCCTGCATCCCTCGGTACCGATCTCGCGCCTGATCTCCAGCGCCGGCAAGATTTGCGACGCGCTGGCGCAAGCCGGCACGGCGCCGCAACCATCGGTGTACCTGTTCGGCCTGGCGCGGCTGCCGAAACCGGAGAATCCCGCGGGCGAACAGTCCTTGTCGCGCCTGCTGACCGATCCGCGCCTGGGCTGCATCAAGGGACTCAGCATCCATCCGTACCGCGCCATACCCGAGACGCTGCTGCGCGACTACCGGCAACTGAGCGAGCGCATCCGCAACTCGCCGCGCCCGGGCGCGCAACTGATTGTCAGCGAATGGGGCTATGCCTCGTACCTGCCGGTGCGCAGCGAAGCCACGCAGGCGACGCTCATCGCCAGGCAGGTGCTCGCGGGCGTGATGGCGCAAGTGCCGATGCTGGGCATCTATGCATGGCGCGACCGCGGCCAGGCGCGGTGGGACCGCGAGGCCAACTTCGGCTTGCTGAGGAACGATGGCTCGGAGAAGCCGGTCATCGCCATGCTGCGCGACCTGCTGGGCGTGCTGGCCGGGGCGCAGGACGCGCACTGGCGCCAGCGCCAGGACAGCTTCGTGCTGTCGCTGCGCAAGGGCGGCGTGGCCCATCGCATCTATTGGGGGCCGCAAGGGCGCACGCTGTTGCGTGAAGCGCTGGCGCAAGCGGCGGATGGCTGCACGGTGAGGGTGCTGGGCACCGCGGAGAAGGCGCTGCCGTGCGCGGCGCTGCTGCGGGACAGCGCGGAGGACAGCGCAAGACTCGCCGATGAGGCGATGCTGCTGGCCAGCTGGTCCGGCGGCAAGGCGCCGCCCTGACCAGCGCGGCCGATGCCGTGCTAGGCCAGCGCGGCGCTCGAGTAGAACGACTCGAACTTCCTCGCCTGCGTCACGATATTGAACTCGGACTTGGCGCGGCTCACGGCGTGCTCGGACATGGTTTGCCACAGCGTGGCATCGCCGACGATGGCTTCGATCGAACTGGCCATGGAAGGGGCGTCGTCGACCGGCACGATAAAGCCGTTGCTGCCATCGACGATGATGTCCTTGATGCCGTCGACGTCGGTGCCGACCACCGGGATCGCCAGCGCATTGGCTTCGGCCAGCACGTAGCCGAAGCTCTCGTAGTGCGAGGTCAGCACCACCACCGCGGCATGCGCCAGCAGTTCCTGCAGCTCGGAGCGGCTCATCCACGCGATCGCGGTGATGTCCCGGCCCTCGACCAGCCCGCGTTCCTGCAGCATGGCATCGAGCGTGGCGCGGTCGTTGTCGTAGTGGCCGTAGCCCACCAGCATGAACTCTATGTCCTGGCGGCCCTGGAACAGCCTGGCCACGTCCAGGAACATCGGGATGTTCTTCTGCGGGCTGATCCGCGCCACCATGATCACGCGCTTGACGCCGGCGCCCAGCTGCCGTTCGCCCGGCACGGAGCGGGGCTCGACCGCGTTCAGGATGGCATGCGCGCGTTCGCGCGGCAGGCCGACGTCATGGATGGCGCGGTCGCGCTCCGACGGCGAGGTGGCCAGCACCGCATCGGTCAGGCGGTGCAGGAAGCGCTCCGCCATCAGGAACACGCGCCGCTTGATGCCGCGCAGGCCCAGGTAATAGTAGGCGTGCGGGGTGTAGACCACGCGCACGTCCAGCCCGATGCAGGCCAGCCGGCCCACCAGCCCCGCCTTGGAGCTGTGCAGGTGGACGATCTGCGGCGCCACGCGCCTGACCAGCGCGCGCAGGCTGAGCGCCGCCTTCAGGTCGTTGAGCGGATCGAGCTTGCGCGGGATCGGCAGGTAGCTGACGCCGAAGTTGCGCGCATCGGCAACCGCCGAGACCGAGCACTGCTTCGGCAGCGCGAAGTGGAAGCTGATGTGCTCGTCGTTGATATGGGAGGCGAGCAGGTGCAGGTAGGTCTCGACACCGCCCAGGCACTCGGTCACGTGCAGGACTTTGATCATTGGCTTGCGGATTCGATGGGGTAGCGGTTGCGGATGCGGAGTGGGCGGGCGTGGCTCAGTAGGCGTTGCTGCCCATCCAGCCGCGGAACGCGGTCCAGAAAATGATGCGAAGGTCGAGCCAGAACGACCAGTTGCGGATGTAGAAGATGTCGTGCTCGACCCGCTTGGCCATCTTGTCCAGCGTGTCGGTCTCGCCGCGATAGCCGTTGATCTGCGCCCACCCGGTGATGCCCGGCTTGACGCGGTGGCGCAGCATGTAGAAGTCGAGCTGCTCCTTGTACATGTTGTTGTGCGCCATGGCGTGCGGGCGCGGACCCACCACGCTCATCTCGCCCTTCAGCACGTTGATGAACTGCGGCAGCTCGTCCAGGCTGGTGCGCCGCAGGAAGGCGCCGATCGGCGTGACGCGGCTGTCGCCCTTCCTGGCCTGGGTGACGGCGCCGTGCTCGCTATGCACCTTCATGCTGCGGAACTTGTAGACGTGGATGACGCGCCCGTCCATGCCCAGCCGCTCCTGCTTGAAGAACACCGGTCCGGGCGAGTCGCGCTTGATCAGCACCGCGATCAGCAGGAACAGCGGCGACAGCGAAACCAGCACCAGCGCGGCGAAGGCGCGGTCGAAGATGGCCTTGATGGTGCCGCGCACGCCCAGCGAAGGCGGCTTGTTCATCTCCACCGCGGGCATGCCGAGGAAATTGCCGACGTTGTGGTTGAGCAGGTCGAAGTCGAGCACGCTCGGCATCCACTTGATGTCGATGAAGTCGTTGCGCAGCGAGAAGGCGATTTCCTGCATCAGCCGGTGCTCGCTCATCGGCAGCGTCAGCCAGATCTCGGCAATGCCGTGCTCGCGCGCGAACGCGGCGATGTCGGCGCTGTCGTCGATGCGGCGGCGTCCTTCGGGCGTGGGTTCGCCTTCGGCGGCATAGATGCCGCTGATCTTGTAGCCGGTGGTGTGGCTGGCGGTGGCGCGGCGGTACATCTCCTGGCCGGTGCGGCCGAAGCCGACGATGATCACGCGCTTGTTGTTGGCGCCGGCGACACGCAGCAGGTTGAGCGCGGCACGGCTGGCCACGCGCAGCGCCACCAGCGCCACCAGCGAGAACACGTACCAGTAGACCATCCACAAGCGCGACAGCGAGTCGGTCTGGTGCAGCAGGTAGGTCAGCAGCAGGCTGACCAGCCAGACCAGGCTCCATGCCGACAACAGCCGCGCGGCGAGCGAGAACAGGCTGCGCCCGCGCCACGACGTGTACACGTCGAAGCCTGGCAGCACGATGAAGGCAATGGCACAGGCAAAGTACTGGATGAACTGGTGGATTGGCGCCTGCGCGGTATCGAACCGCACTTCACTGGCCAGGATTGCCGCCACCCAGATGGCGCCGGCGTCGAGCAGGCGAGCCATCAGCGCGAGCTGATCATGGTGCCTGGCAAACATATCGCGATAGATACCCAATTGCTTCTCCCAGAAGCGTTGAGTAATGGGCGCTCAAGCGAGTGCCCACGCCCTTGTTGTCTCCTCCGAACTCCCGCTCCGCGCGACGTGGCGGACCGGCTCGTCGCATGGCCTGCATCTGGCTGTGCAGGCTCATGACGTGATCAGGCAGAGTCGTGCGCGGCCGCCTTGCGGCAGCTGCTTCCATGGCGTGGCCGTGGTCAGCGGATGACCGGCCACGGGCCGCCTCGTCGAGGGGCCGTGCATGGAATCGCAACGCTCTCTTTCTGCCGGCGCGCTGACGGTGCCGGCGTGCTCCGTGTTTTCAGGAGCGAATAGTGCGGCGCGGCCAAAAGCGTCGGTACCCTTCATCAGAAGGGAAACTCCGCAGCGGTCTGAAGCAGTGCTGCGCAGGCGCGTGCATGGCGATCGGTGGGGGACGTGATCGACTTGCGCGCGTTTTTTCGCGCGCGAAAATGCCGCCATTCGCGTTTCGCCGTTACCCCGCGCAAGGAGGGAAACGACAGGGCAGCGCACCCCTCGCTGCGGGGGTGAGAATAAAAAGCGTTGGCGAGCGGCTTCGGCAGCGCCGGTTTTTGCGAGGCGCCGGTAATGCGGATGCGGCTCAGCGTCTGGGCATCCTTCACTCCATCGCGGTAGAGGAATGAGAAAGAACACAGAGCCACATACGGTATTCACGCGCGAACAGCTGGATGCGTATTTCGCGTCGTACGTAGGGATGGAAGGCGGCAATCCAGGCGCAGCGGTCTGGTTCTGCGACAGCGCTCCGCATCCCGGCGTGGCGCCGCTGTCGGGGCCGCTGGTTCCGCATGCGCGGCCCACCGCGTGGGATGCCGCTTACCGCTACAGGTTCCGCCATCACATGGAGCGCTGGCAATCGCACCAGAAGATCGCGCGCATCATGGCGGCGGCGCGCGCCAGGGTCTTCAGGACCACCATGGGCGAGCAGGAGTGGCGGCACTACTTCGACCACCACCTGTACGCGCCGCATGGCGCCGAGTTCAAGCTCAGCCTGTTCCCGCTGCCGGCGCGCCTGACCGACGAGCTGCCATGGTCGAAGGCGTTTCGCGGCCAGCCCGAGCTGTTCCCGCGCCAGCGCTATCTCGACCTGTGCCGCGAAGGCCGGCGCTTTCCCTTTATCGACGCGATCCGCCGGCGCTGGAAGCCGAAGGTGGTGGTATGCCTGGGCGAGCGCCACGCCGACGACTTCGCGCAGGCCTTCGTGCTGGCGCAGGCGCGCGCCAGCGACCACGTGCTGCAACCCGCCGACCAGCCCAAGACGCTGCGCGTGCTCGAGCGCGACGGCACCACGTGGCTGATCTGCCCGCCGCTGGCCGGCGCCGGCGGAATGATGTCCGACGTGCTGCTCGACGCGATGGGGCAGTACCTGGCGCGCTGGCTGCGGCCCGACGATTTTTCCGGGCACGTCATGGCTGTGGCGCGCGAGCCGGTGAGCCTGCCATGAGGCCTCGTCGGCGCGCGTCAGCGGCGCCCGCGTGCGGGCCCTGGCATCCGCGGTGGCGGCGCTTTGACTTTCCCCCGCGATGCAGGGGTGACACGGATTGGTGGAGGCGTTTATCTGCGTGCTGCCGCGATCGGCAAGCTGCTGCGGCGGCATCCGCTCGCGGTTTCGCGCGTGGCAGCAGAGGCAGTGCAGGGCGCTGGAGACTGTGCGAGGCAGGTTCACCGTCGCAGGCTTCCCCACCATGTTTCGTCGTAGCGAAGTATTGAACTCAGGAGAGCAGCGTGCAAAGCAAAACCCGGAACATCTTCATCCTTGGCATCATGGCAAGCGCGGCGGCAACGCTGGTCGCTTGCGGCGGCGGCGACGACTCACCCCCGCCGTCCCAGCCGTCCCAACCCTCTGCCACGGTGAGCGGCAAGGCGGTGGACTTCTACCTGTCGGGCTCGACCGTCACCTTCACCGACTGCGAGAACAAGACCGCGGTCACCAACGCCACCGGCGACTTCACCTTCCCGGCAGGCTGCACCAAGAGCGCGCTGCGCGTGACCGGCGGCACTGACGTCGGCACCAGCCTGCCGTTCGCCGGCGTGCTGCAGGCCGCGGCGATCGATTTCCGCGAGGGCGTGAGACAGGTGGTGTCGCCGCTGACCACGCTGGCGGTGCAGCTGGGCGGGGGCCAGGTCGCGCCGCTGACAACCGGGCTAGGCCTGGCGGGCAAGGACCTGGCCACGCTCGACCCGATGCAGGATGCGGCCGCGCTGCGCGCGGCGGTGGTGGTGCGGCAGCTGGTCGACCACGTTTCCAAGACGCTGACCGGCCTGGGCCAGGGCGGCACGCTGACGCCGGCGGATTCGGCCGTGGCGGCGTCGAAGGCGGTCGCCACCGCGGTGGCGGGCGCATCGGGCACGGCGGACCTGGCCAGCGGTGCGCTGGTTGCGGGCGTGGTGTCCAGCGCCGTGCAGAACGCGCAAGCCGGGCTGCCCGCCGCGCTGCAGTCGAACGTCGGCGCGGTCGCCGCCAACGTGGCCGCACTGGCCGCGCCGGTGATCGCCAGCGAGGTGGCAAGCGTCAACACCGCGCTGGAAGCGATCGACGTCAGCAGCAGCCCCACCGAAACCCTGTCGGCGCTGGTCGAGGGCGGGTCGATCAACGTCGTTACGCAGAGCGCTCAGTCCAACACGACCACGGCGCTGGTGCAGGCGGTCACGGCCGGCGCACTGACCAATGCCGCCAACGCGGCGGGGCTGGCGCAACTCGGCGACGCCGTCTCGGGCGGCAGCGCCGCGGAGATCCAGCAGGTCGCCGCCAACCTCGGCGGCGTGGTCGACGCGGGCGCGATCAACAGCGTGGCCGACGCGGTCCGGCTGAAGAACTCGCTGGTGCTGTCGAACCTGACCATCAACGGCGTGACGCAGCCGATCACCGACACCATCACCGCCACCGGCGGCTCGCTCGATGCGATCCAGGTGGGCCTGGCGCAGAACGGCGACGCCTTCAACGGCGGACCGACGCAAGTGCGCGCGGGCCTGAGCTACACCTATAACGGCAACCAGGTCGACGTCATCATCGAGAACGTGACGCTGACCTTCAACGGCTCGCAGCTGGTCGATGCGGTGGTGCCGGCCAACACCGCGTATTCGTTCCGTGTCAGCGGCAACCTGTCGGTCGCTGCAAGCCTGACCAACGCCGCCGCCGACAGCCTGTTCTCCAGCGCCAACGGCGGCTCGCTCAACCTGCCGTTCACGACCTTCCTCGGCAAGCTCAGGTCTTCCGGCGCGCTGAGCCAGGCGCAGGTCGACGCGCTCACGCCCAGGGCGACCAGCACCTTCCCGGTGACGTTCGCGACCACCACCGGCCGGCCTGGCCGGGATGTGCGCGTCGGCATGCTGGTCAACAACGACGTGGCCTTCGCCAAGACGGCGCTGGTCAAGACCGACGCCGAGATGGTGGTCGGCGACGGCCTCAAGACCACGGTCACGCTCAACCCGTGACCGGCGCGTAGCGCCGCTGGAGTAGGGGCCTTCCGCCAGGACGGGGAAGGCCAGGCTCCCGGTCACCCCAACGCGTGCCGCGCGACTGCAACACAGGGTGGCCGGGTCATGTTCTGTCTGCGTCGGCGCTTTCCGCGGAACGCGCCGCGCATGAGGCTCGCCCGGGGGCCTCGGAGTTTCCTATGCAGCTGTTTCGCAAGCGCCGGCTCGACCAGGCCTGCGCCCTGATGCTGGGGTTGTGTGCCGCCGGTACGGCCAGGGCCGCCCCGGACGATGTGTTCATGCAAGCCGAGCCCGCCACCGGCGAATTCACCTCGGTGCGGGTCGAGGCCAGCTACGACATGGTCAACCGCAGCGTCGATGTGTTCAACCTGCGCGGGCGCCAGGGGCCGGTGTCGGACAACGCGGGCGACTACCGCGGCGGCAAGCTGATGCTGGGCTACAAGTTCTCGCCGCACTGGTCGGGATCGGCCACCTACTGGCGCCGCGGCATCGACTACGGGCAGGACCGCAACCACATCGACACGTGGATGCTGGCGATGCACTATGACCCGCTGGCCGAAGCCGGCGCGCGCGATCGCATCATGCTGCGTTTCTCGCTGTGGGGCGACCACGCCGGCAGCCTGGAGCGCTCGTCGCCGGTGATGGTGCGCAACACCACCTTCAACAGCCTTACCGTCAACAACGCCAACGATGTCCAGGCCCAGGCCGACGTGATCTTCTCGGGCGAGCTGAGCGAGCGCAACCAGCTTACCGGCTTTGTCGGGCTCGGCATCAGCCGGGTCTCGGTCGGCAGCCTCAATACCCGGCTGCAGCGCGGCAACTGCAATTTCAATGTCGGCATCGGTTCCGACAATCTCGCCAAAGGCCAGCTCGCCGCGCCCTGCAACGTGGGCAACGTGACCCTGCAGTCGGCCTCGTTTGCCGTCAACGCCAGCCAGTTCGGCCTGGATTTCAACGACGACTTCAACTACACCGCCGGCTACCTGAACCTGGGCGCGTCGTGGCGCTGGAAGTACAACCGCTTCGCGGCGCGCCTGGGCTACCAGTTCCAGTACCTGCTGCGCAGCAATGTCGACAGCCGCGCCGAGACCTACGGCAACGCGCCGATCCGCTCCAACCATACGCTGGGGCTGGAGCTGTCGTACGGGGTGGCGAAGAACGTCGAGGTGTTCGTGCGCGGCCAGGCGTCGCTGTACAACTTCGTCGGCACCATCCCGTTCCTCTACAACGCGACCACCGCCGGCAAGCTGGACCGCTACTACGGCTACGGCTCGATCGGCATCCGCTTTTCGGGATTCTGAGCACCGCCCGGATCCGGTAATCCGTCAGTTGTTTTTTATCCCCTCCGGCGAGGGGATGGAAAATCGCGCCCCGAATATATTGCAGCGCAGCAGACCGTTTATTTCAGACCTTAGAAGATTGAAATTCCTATATCCGAAAGCATTGGATAAAATCATCTCAATCAAGAAAGGGCTATAGAGCCCTAAATCAGTCGAACCAGCACCGGCATGGTGCGTTTTGTGAAAGGCGTGTGTGCCAGTTCTGTGCACGTTTTATTACGAGGTTCGAAACATTTGTAATATTTTGTATTTCCTGGGGGAAGTAAAATAATGAACAAAATTCGACCTGTTTAAATAAGCCCGGGAGCAACGCGCCTTCTCGGAGCCAGCAGCGGCTTTCGAAATCCCCGTGACCGGATCGCCTGGCAAGCGGCGCCGCATGCCGGCGCGCGCCTGTTTCATTCATTCCGGTGGGCAGTCCAGGGCATTATAAAAAATGATGGCAGCATGCCGCTCGGGGGAGGGGCATTCCGCGTTCGTCCATCTGCTTTCCTGCACAAATAAAGAATTTGCATATGACCACGGCAGTACGTACGCCCATTGCGGCGGCGGCATGCTGCGGCATTAAATATTGGGGGTCCCACCAAGCAGCAAGGGATAAAATGCAGCATTCACGGATGTTCACGCGTCAGGAACTGGACCGTTATTTTGCCTCCTACGTCGGGATGGAAGGAGGCAATCCAGGGGCTGCCGTCTGGATATGCGACAAAAGCCCCGCGTGGTCGGAGCCTATCGTCGCACCGCTTAATCCGCAGCTGGCACCACCGGCCTGGGATGCCGTGTTCCGCCAGCAGCATCGACAAGACATGGCCAGGTGGTTCGGCCACCAGTGCGTGGCGCGCATCATGGCGGCCGCGCGGGCCGAGGCGCTGGGGGTGCGGCTCGGCGACAACGACTGGGAACACTATTACTGGAGCCACCTGTACTCGCCGGGCGGCGCGGAATTCAGGCTGAGCCTGTTTCCGCTGCCGGCGCATGTCGACGGCAGAACCACATGGTCCAAGGCGTTCCGCGGCCAGCCGGAACTGATTCCGCAGAAGCGCTATGTCGCGCTGTGCCGGGAGGGCGAGCGCTTCCGCTTCATTGCCAGGACGCGCGAGCGCTGGCGTCCGAAGGTGGTGGTCTGCCTGAGCCACCGCCATACCGACGAATACCTCGAAGCCTTTGCGCTGGAGGGCATCGCGGGCGAAGAGCACGCACTGCGGCCGGCGGACCAGGCCAGGCGCCTGCACCTGTTCAACAAGGACGGAACCACGTGGATCATCTGCCCCGCCATCGGCGGCAGCGCCGGCATGACGTCGCAGGTTCAGCTCGATGCCTTCGGCCAGTTCATCGGCACGCGCCTGGCTGCGAGCGACTTCGCGCACTGCGTCGAGCTTGAAGCGCACGAAGCGCACCAGGCGCCGCCGCAGCCGCAGCGGTACGCCGTGCCGCCGCTCGAGGTGGCCGAGCTGAATCTGGGGCATCGCATCCGGCCGGGTCTGGCATGGGGCGAAGCCGCCATGGCGGGGAATCTGGAAAGCTACGCGTAGCGCTGCCGGCATGACGGGCGATCTTGCATCGCCCTTTGTGTCGCCGTTATCGGCGATCCCGCTGGCGCAGGCCCCGGGATTCAGCGCGGAAGGGGCTTTCAAGACGGGACGATCAACGGGACGATCAATGGGCCATTCAAAGGGCTTTCAAAACCGCGCGATGATGTTGTAGAATTCGCGCTTCGCTGAACGGCGATATGTTCCCTGATAGCTCAGTCGGTAGAGCGACGGACTGTTAATCCGCAGGTCCCTGGTTCGAGCCCAGGTCGGGGAGCCAGCATGCGGGAGTAGCTCAGTTGGTAGAGCGCAACCTTGCCAAGGTTGAGGTCGCGAGTTCGAGACTCGTCTCCCGCTCCATTCGGTTCCGCGTGGTTCCACGCCGGAACACACGCCCATGTGGCTCAGTGGCAGAGCACTCCCTTGGTAAGGGAGAGGTCGGCAGTTCGATCCTGCCCATGGGCACCATCTCCCCATCCGGTTTTTTGATCTGGCCGAGCCTCGTGCCGGCGAACGCCCGCGTTCACAGCTCTGGCTCGGTGCGCGCCGCCAGCTTCCGGTTGTGCCGGCGCATGCCGTCGAAAATCGCGTCGGCCACATCCAGCGGGAAGTCGGCCGGCAACGCGGATGCAACCGTATCGATGACCTGCGCGGTCTGCGCGGTCACGTAGTCGAGCATGTCATCCACTTCGGCGGGCGCGAAGCCGATGCGCTGCCCCTGTGCCAGCCAGTGGCGCCGGCGGATTTCGTGGATGGCGTAGTGGCTGTTCCTGCCATGCAGCGCCATCGCCAGCCGCGCCTTCTGCGGCGCCAGCTGGTTGCGGCCGCGGCCGGTCACCGGATGCGCCGACAGCACGTCGTACAGCGGCGTCGCCTCATACTGGCTGCCGGGCAGGTGGCTGATGCTGAAGTTCTTGGCATGGCCGTCGGTTGCGGCCAGCAGCCAGAACACCATCTGCGCCATGAAGAATTGCCGGCGGTCTGCCAGCGCCGCGCGCGAGCCGGACAGGATCTCGGCAATCTGCCGGATGCCGGGGCCGCCGTCGGACTCGTATTTCTGCAACGCCGAGGTGCCGGTGGCCTGGCACATGTCTTCCTGCGGCAGCCGCAGCAGCCAGGTGCCGCGGCTCGACGGCCTGCGGTCGAAGCGTTCGACCACCAGCGCCTTGGTGCCGGCAAAGCGGGCGATCTCGCACTGCGCCACCGGCAGGCCATAGGCCGCCACGATCTGCGCGCACAGCCATTCGTTTTCCACCGAGGTGCGCATGTCCGCGCGCATATTGCCCACCAGCCCGAGCGGCAGCTTGAAGATATGCGTGGTCGGCGTGCTGCCCTGGGGCAGCTGCCATTGTCCGCGCCAGCGCAGCAGCGCGGTCTTCTCCTGCGCGCCGGCGATCGACAGCCGCAGGTCGTCGATGGGCTCGCGCTGGCCGAGCACCGGGGCCGACGTGGTTTCGTGCAGCAGCGTCGCGATCTCGTCTTCGCTGAGCGCGCGGCCGCTGACCGTCTGCAGCGCTTCTGGCGCTTCGCCGGGCGGCAGCATCTGGATGGCGCCGACGCAGTCACGTCCCACCCTGGCCAGCAGCGCGAAGGCGTCGGTGCCGCCGGCCCGGTAGCGCGCCGCGATCCGGCGCCGGATGGCATCGCTGTCGGGCAGCAGGTTGTCGAAATAGTTGGTCACGGCGGCGCCGCGATGCGGCTGGTTGCCCGGCGTGAACGGCAGCGACAAGGACAGCGGGCGTCCCTGCGGGTCGGCGATCCAGTCTTCGCGATAGACCAGCCGGTCGCCGCCGGCGCCGGTTTCCCAATGGCCGACCGGGATGCCGTTCATCCACAGGTCGAGCCGGTTGGCGTGCCGCGCGCGTGCCATGGTCACCAGTCCTCCCGCGCGCGCCGGCCGGTCGCGGCGCGGGCCGTTTCCGGCTGGCTTGCCGGGGCCTTCGCCCTGGCCCGGGGCCGGGCTGGCGCAGCCGGCGCGGTATCGCCCTCAGCCGCCTGGGACAGCACCAGTTCGACGCCGAGCACGCGCAGCACCCGCAGCAGCCGCTCGACGCTGACGGCGGCGGGGTTGGCTTCCAGTTCGGCATAGGTTTGCTGCGTGACCCCGAGGTGCCCGGCCATCATGGCCTGGGTCATGCCGCGCGACTTGCGGAATCCCTGCAGGATCGGACGCAACTGGTGGACGGTCTTGATGGCGTAGTGCATGGCGCGCTCCCGGGCCGGCGGAGCGCCGGACGGATACAGGATATTACCTGTTAGGAAAATTTACAAGCGATAGCCTGTTATCAAAGAAAACAGGCTATCTGCTGTATCCATGGATTATCGGGTATCACCTGTGAGAATTCCGGCCGGCAAGGGCAGGCGCCGCCGCGCCTGCAACGCCACGGTGTGCGATGACGCTCAGCGCTGGGGCAGGCGGCTCGACCTGTGCTTCCTGGCACGCAGCGCCAGGCCCGCCGCCACCGCCACCACCGCGAGGATGCCGACGGCGACCAGGAAGTGCAGGGGCCGGTCGATGGCCAGGCTTTCGCCCGCGATGACGATGCCGACGGCATAGCCCGCTTCGGCGATGGCCATGGCCGCGAGGAACTTCATGAAGGGGTAATGCATGGTGCCGAACAGGTAGCCGGGAATCTCCGAAGGCACCGCGATGCAGAACAGCAGCACCGCCCAGAATTTCATCCGCTTCGACACATAGCCCCGGTACTTCTCCAGCTTGTCGGCGTAGCCGGTACGCGCCAGCAGCGGCGCGGCCAGCCGGCCGATGCCATACGCCGCGCACGCGCCCAGCAGCCAGCCGCCCCACAGCAGCAGCACCGTCAGCGGCTTGCCCCAGACCTCGCTGGCCACCGGCACCAGCACCACGCTCGAGGCAAAGGCCAGCATCGCGGAAACGGCGGAGAACACGAAGAACACCGCCGCCCCCACCGCGCGGTGCTGTGCCATGATCTCCTGCGCCCAGCCCACCGCCAGCCCGACCACGTCCTTGAAGGCAGGCGACATCGCGACCGCGGCGAGCAGCGCGGCGCAGACGCCGACCGCAAGCCAGAACCACAGGGCGCGCCTGATGGTGTGTCGCTTGCCAGACAATGTGGCAGACAATTTGCTCCGCATATGAAAATTTAGAACGCGGGCCAGCGGGCAAAGTTTCGGCAGCTTGCAGCACTGGCCGCTGCAGGCAAGTACGCCGGCGCGTGCACACCGCATGGCACAGCTGCGGGCGCTGCCCACGGCGCGCGAAGCCTTGCTGCCGTCGAACGCGCGGCGGCTGCTGGCGATCGTGTTCCAGCACGACCGGGCCGTCATGGCGGCCCGGCAAGCTGTCGGTGGAGGGTCCGGGACGGTGCCAGGCGCGCTGGCGCCGCCCCCGCGCAGCCAGACGCGCTCAGCGCCCCATGCCGGTTCCGGGCGCGCCGCCCGACGGCCCGGTCGTGCCCCGGCCGCCGGTGCCCGTGCTCGGCGCGTCCGGTCCGCTGCCACGCGTGGTTCTCGAACCGGTGACCGAAGGCGAACCGGTCGAGCCGGAAGGCGCGGCCACGCCCGATGCGCCCGCTGCGCGGCCGGCGCCGGCATCGGTGCCATGGCGCGTGCCGGAGGCGCGCGAGCTGCCTGGCTTGTCGCCGCCGTCGGTCATGCTGGTGCCGGTTCCGGGCGTGCCCGGGCTGCCCGGCGTGCCGGGCGTTCCCGACGGACCTGTGCCGGCGCTGCCGCCGCCCGAACTGCCGCCCGAGCCGCCGCCGCCACCAGCGCCGCCCCCGCCCTGTGCCAATGCCGCACCGCTTGCCAGTGCGGTGCAGGCAAGCCAGGCCATCATCCATGTCCGTGCTTTCATCGTCGTCTCCTTGCGTAGGAAGCACGGTAGCCGCAAGGGGCGTTCCACCCGGGCGCGTGTGCTGCCGCGCACGCCGTTGCAAGGTTTGCCGGTGCCGGCCGGCAAGAGTTACCTGAAGCCACATGGGCCCGGGTTTGCCGCGGCAGGCCGCGGTATATCGCGGCGAGCACCGTGATGACCGGCATCCGGCATACCGCTTGCTTGTGCAGCAATGGGGACCTCCCTGCATCGCGATATCCTGGGAGCATGCGATGGAAGCGCCGGCAACCAATTTCAAGAAATTCGGCGGCTTTGGCGGCCGCCTGCTGATCGTCGGCTTCGGCAGCATCGCGCGTTCGGTGCTGCCCATCCTGCTGCGCCATCTCGACATCACCGCCGGCCAGATCACCGTTGTCTGTCCGCCGGGCAACGATACGTCGATTGCCCGCGAATATGGGATACGCGTCGTCGCCAAGGCGCTGACCGAGGCCAACCACAAGCAAGTCCTGCAAGACCTCGTCGGCGCGGGCGACTTCGTGCTGAACCTGTCGGTCAACGTATCGAGCGAGGCGCTGGTGCGCTATTGCTGGGAGCACGGCGCGCTGTACCTGGATACCTCGATCGAACCATGGGCGGGCGCGGCCACGGACCCGGCCGCGCCGCTGTCACGCCGCAGCAACTATGCCTTGCGCGAAGGCGTGCTGGCCTTCCGCCTCGACAAGCGCGACGGGCCCACCGCGATCCTGACGCAGGGCGCCAACCCGGGCCTGGTGTCGGCCTTCGTCAAGCAGGCGCTGGTCAATATCGCGGCGGACAACGACGTTGACCATGAACCGCCGGCAAGCTTCGAGGACTGGGCGGCGCTGGCGCGGCAGCTCGATATCCGCGCCATCCACATTGCCGAGCAGGACACGCAGGTCGGCGAGCGGCGCAAGGCCGCCAACGAGTTCGTCAATACGTGGTCGGTCGATGCGTTTATCGAGGAAGGAATGCAGCCGGCGGAGCTGGGCTGGGGCACGCACGAACGGCACTGGCCCGCGGATGCGCGGCGGCACGGGTTTGGCTCGGACGCTGCGGTGTACCTGACACGCCCGGGCTTCGGCACGCGCGTGCGCAGCTGGACGCCGCTGGGCGGCCCGTACCACGGCTTCCTGATCACGCACGGCGAGTCGATTTCGATCGCCGACCACCTGACCCTGCGCGACAGCGGCGAAGTGGTGTACCGGCCGACGGTGCACTACGCCTATCGCCCCTGCGACGACGCGCTGTTGTCGATCGGCGAACTGATGGGCAACGGCGGCCGCAAGCAAGACCACCAGCGCATCCTGCGCGACGACATCGTCGCCGGCATGGACGAGCTCGGCGTGTTGCTGATGGGCAATGCGCGCGGCGCCTACTGGTACGGCTCCAGGCTGACCACGGAACGCGCCCGGCAACTGGTGGAACACAACACCGCCACCAGCCTGCAGGTGGTCGCCGGCATCCTGGGCGGCGTGGTCTGGGCGCTGGAGCACCCGCGCGCGGGCGTGGTCGAGCCCGATGACCTGGATTACGAAGCCGTGCTGCGCGTGGCGCGGCCCTACCTGGGAGAACTGGTCGGCGTCTATGGCGACTGGACGCCGCTGGCGCAGCACTCGCAGCTGTATCCCGAAGCGCGCGATGACGATCCCTGGCAGTTTCTCAACGTGCGCGTGCCATAGGCGCCGGCCTGGCGCAACCGGAGCCGAAGACGATGTCGGGGCTGCTGCAAAAGGAACTGGGAGTCATCGAGAACTCGTATTACGAGGCGAGCGTCGAGCGGCCCGCGCCGAGCCCGCCGCTGCGGGGGCGCACCGACGCGGAGGTGTGCGTGGTGGGCGGCGGCTATGCCGGCCTGTCGTGCGCGCTGGAACTGGCCGGGCGCGGCTTTCATGTCGCGCTGCTGGAGGCGCAGCGGATCGGCTGGGGCGCTTCCGGGCGCAATGGCGGCCAGGCCATCGTCGGCTTCGGCGCGGAAGGCGAGGGCGCGATCGAGCGCCAGTGCCCGGCCGAAGTGGCGCAGGCCGCCTGGAATGCGTCGGTCGAGGGCATGCGCCTGCTGGAGCAGCGCATCGCCGCCTACGGCATTGCCTGCGACCACGTGCGCGGCTATATGACGCTGGCGCCAAAGGCGCACAAGGTGGAGGGTTTGCGCCGCTGGGTGCGCCATATGCGCGAGCGCTATGACTATCCGCTCGAATGGGTCGAGCGCGCGCAGCTTGGCTGCCATGTCGCCAGCGAGCGCTTTGCCGCCGGGGCATTCGACCCGCACTCGGGCCACCTGCATCCGCTGAAGTACTGCCTGGGGCTGGGCGACGCGGCGCGCCGGCAGGGGGTCGAGGTGTTCGAGAACTCGGCCGCGTATCGCGTCGAGCGCGACCATGCGCCGGTGGTGAGGACGGCCGAGGGCGAAGTGCGGTGCCGGCAGGTGGTGCTGGCGGGCAACGTCTACCTGGGCGAATTCGGCGACCATCTGGCGCCGGAAATCGCGGCGCGCATCATGCCGGTGGGAACCTACATGATCGCCACCGAGCCGATGGACGCGCAACGCGCCAGCGCGCTGATGCCGAGCCGGGTCGCGGTATCCGACAACAACCTGATCGTCGACTATTTCCGCCTCAGCGCCGACAACCGCCTGCTGTTCGGTGCCGGCGAGACCTTCAGCGCGCGCCCGCCGGGGAACCTGGTGCAGCGCATCCGTGCGCGCATGCTGCAGGTCTTTCCGCAGACGGCGGACCTGAAGATCGACTACTCCTGGGGCGGCTTCGTCGATATCACCATGAACCGGGCGCCCGACCTGGGCCGCATCGGCACCAACCTCTACTACGCGCAGGGGTTTTCCGGCCACGGGCTGTCGTTTGCCGGCATGGCCGGCAAGCTGATCGCCGAGGCGATGAGCGGCGATGCCTCGAAGTTCGACGTCTTCACCCGCATCCGGCATCACCGCTTTCCGGGCGGCGCGCTGTTCAGGACCCCCGCGCTGGTGCTGGGGATGTGGTACTACAAGCTGCGCGACCTGCTGTAGGCAGCGGGCTGGTTAGCGCAGCGGCGCCGGCGGCGTCTGCACGCCCACGCCATGGACGTGCACCATTTTCCCGCCCAGCCAGCCGGACACCACCAGCAGGCCGATGGCGATCGCCGACAGCACGATGGCGCCGGCACCGGCGCCGCGCATGCGCCACCAGGCATTGACGACATAGAGCGCAACCACGGTCAGGTTGATGCCCATGTGCAGCAGCGCAATGCGGCGGATGCCGCTGGGCAGCGACAGCAGGTCGATCAGGCCGGGCAGCGCCGCGAGCAGCGCGCCGATGATGCCGCCGACCATGGCGTACAGCGCGACCACCGGCCAGTTGGGACTGGTGCCGCCGAAATAGCGGATCAGGTCGCAGGCGAAGGAAAAGATCCACAGGCCGATGGGGATGGTGATCAGCATCGGATGGATCGGGTGCTTGGCAATGCTGGCGGGGGTAAGCATGGCAACTCCTTTACGTCCCCGGCGCGCACGGGCCCGTGCGTTCGCCGCGCCGCCGCAATCCCGCTGCAATGCCGGCGCGGCGTGCCTTCCCCGGTTCAATGATGGCGCAGGTCGTCCTGCGTCACGTCGACGGGCGCCAGTCCACCTTTCGCCGGACCGTGCAGCACCGAGCCGTCAACGCCGAAGCGCGAGCCATGGCAGGGGCAATCGAAGGACTGCTCCAGGCTGTTCCACTGGACCAGGCATTTCAGGTGCGGGCAGGTGGCATCGAAGGTGTGCAGGCCGCCGTCCGCATCGCGGAATGCCGCGACGTGGCGGCCGCCGGCCCTGACCACATGCCCTTCGCCCGGGGCGATGGCATCGAGCGCCACGCCGTCATCCTTGCCGAGCCAGTCGGCGTAGCGGGCCACCACATTGGCGTTCTCGCGCGCATACTCGAGCACTGCGGTCACGGACTTGCGCGACGGATCGTAAAGGTCGGCCCAGTCATTGGTGCGGTCCGTGATCTGGTCGCGGATCAGCATGCCGGCGATCGCGCCGTGGGTCATGCCATTGCCGGAATCGCCGGTGACCACATACACATGGGCGTCGCCCGGGTTGCGGCCGATAAAGGCGACGCCATCGACCGGCTCCATCACCTGTCCCGACCACGCGAACACGGGGTCGCCGACCACCGGGAAGCGCTGGCGGGTCCAGTCGGCCAGCCGGGCGAAGCGCTGCCCGGCATCGTCGGCCTGGCCGACCTTGTGGTCTTCGCCGCCGCTGATCAGCATCTGGTGTCCATCGTCGAAATCGCCGGCAATGCGCACGTAATGGTAGGGATCGAGCGTGTCCCAGAACTGGCACTGCGGCATGCTGCCGCGCGGCACTTTCATGCCCACCACAAAGGTCCGGTACGCGGCCTGCTTGGTATGGATGGCAAAGCGGTCGATAAACGGCGTATTGGTCGCGACGATCACGTTGCCGGCCTCGATGCGCGCGCCGCTGGCCGTCTGCACGGTGGCGGGGTGGCCGTCGCTGACTTCCATCGCGCGGGTCTTGCCGTAGACCTTGCCGCCGCGGCGCCGGATCGCATCGACCAGGCCGCCCAGGTACTTCAGCGGATGGAGTTGCCCTTGCCGCGGAAACCGCAGCGCCGCGCGCAGCGCCACCTTGCCGGTCGGCACGTCGCTGGCGCGCTCGACCTGTTCCAGGCCCGCCCGATGGGCGGCTTCGAGTTCCCTGGCGAGCAAGTCGTCGCCATCGGCCGATTCGGCGAAGAGGTAGCCATCGACGCGCCGGAAATCGCAGTCGATGGCTTCCGCCGCGCAGATCGATTCCATGCGCGCGACCGCCGCCGCGTGGCTCTGGGCTACCTGCCGTGCCGCCTGGTGCCCGAGATGGCGTTCGATGTAGAAAAAGTAATCGTCGAACGCCGTCATCAGGTGCGCGGTGGTCCTGCCGGTTTCGCCGGCGCCGGGGCCGTCCGCGTCGATCACGATCACGGCCTGTCCTGCCGCGGCCAGTTCATAAGCGACCGACAAGCCGGCGATGCCCGCGCCGATGACGCAGGCGTCGCACACCGCATCGCCGTCCAGGGGCGGGCTGGTCAGGGTGGTCCCGGCTGCCCAGTAGGAAATCGTCATGCCGCCCGGCCTCCGCTTGTTCTGCCTATGTCTCAGTGATAGGTCAGCGGTGCCGGCGCAGGTATCGGGCGCGGTCCTACAGGCGGGCGGGTGAGGGCAGCGTTGGGCGCTGGCGGACCGCGGCGCGCTCAGGCTCCGCCAAGCAGGTCGTGTGCATCGAGAATCGCATAGGCGATCTCGGGGTGCGCCTCCATGCTGCGCCGGATCGCGGCCGGGATCGACTGGCGGATCTTGCGGCACAGGCCGGGCTGCTCCTGCACCTGGATGCTGATGCCGCGCACGGTGCGCACGCCGCGCGCGCTGGGTGTGATGCTCAGCACAATGCCGAGCTGGGCCTGCATCAGGCCCTCGATGCGCTGCAGCTCGGCCAGGCTGGTCAGGTTTTCCAGCCGCTCGACCAGCCGTTTTTCCTCGGGGCGCGTCAGGCGCAGCACCCGCAGGTCGGCATCCGGGTCGCTCAGCAGCGCTTCGCGCCCGCAGATGCAGGCGCCGGGCGGGCATTCCGTGCGGAGGGGGAACGGCGCGTTCATGTCGGGCGCGGGCAGGGCAGGGCGGCGGGATTGCGGGGGACGATGGCCGGATATGTTAAATCAGGATGCCGGCCAGCAGTGCAGCGTCCGGCAGCTAAGTCCGATCCGGTCCCTGCGCGCGGCCCGCCTGTGCCAGGTGGCCTTCGGCCCCCAGCGGCCAAGCGGAAACCCTGGGGCCTCTGGTATACTTGCGGCACGTCCGGCGCCGTGCCGGGCGCAGCCTGCGACAGGCCAGGACAGCCCCACCCGGCAGCCCCACGCTGCCAGCACCGCCGCCCCGATCGATACGTTTCGGTCCACATCGAGGGCGCGACCACGCTGCAATGCGACCACGCGGCGCGAGGTCCGGCTCCGGCCCTGCCCACCCGGCCCTGCCCACCCTTTATTGAACCCCGGCCAGCAAGGTGCTGCCGAATCGCTGCGAACCGCTGTTTACGGTCCGAGAGAGACCCCACGCATGACTTACGCCGTCAAGGAAATCTTCTATACGCTGCAGGGCGAAGGCGCCAACGCCGGCCGCGCCGCGGTGTTCTGCCGCTTTGCCGGCTGCAACCTGTGGAGCGGCCGCGAGCAGGACCGCGCCAGCGCGGTGTGCCAGTTCTGCGATACGGATTTCGTCGGCACCGATGGCACGCGCGGCGGCAAGTACCGCAGCGCCGCCGAGCTGGCGGCGGTGGTCGCGTCGGAGTGGCCGCAGGGCGCCGGCGGCAAGCCGCTGGTGGTCTGCACCGGCGGCGAGCCGCTGCTGCAGCTCGATACGCCGCTGATCGACGCGCTGCATGCGCAGGGCTTCGAGATCGCGATCGAGACCAACGGCACCATCGCCGTGCCGCCCGGCATCGACTGGGTTTGCGTCAGCCCCAAGATGGGCGCGGAGCTGGTGGTCACGCGCGGCGACGAGCTGAAGGTGGTGATCCCGCAAGACGGGCAGGACTTCGCCGCATACGAGAAGCTTGATTTCCGCCATTTCCTGGTGCAGGCCATGGATGGCCCGCTGGCGCGGGAAAATACCGCCGCCGCGGTGGCCTTCTGCCAGCGTCACCCGCGCTGGCGGCTGTCGCTGCAGACCCACAAGCTGCTGGGCATCCGCTGAGCGGCAAGTGCCGGCGCCGCGCCTGGCGGGCGCGAGGTCGGCATCACGGACCGAATTCAGTCCACAATACAGGCTTCGGACGCCCGCGCGGCGTCCGCTTCAACGCAGGCGGCCGGCACCGGCGCCGGTACACATGAGCAAACAAGTTTCCATCACCCGCCGGCTGGAGTTCGACTCCGGCCACCGCATCCCCAACCACTGCGGGCAGTGCCGCAATATCCACGGCCATCGCTACCGGCTGGACCTGACGCTGTCCGGCGAGGTCCTGCACCGCGAGGGCGCGTCGGACGACGGCATGATCCTGGACTTCGGCGACATCAAGGCGCTGGCCAACGAGCACCTGGTCAGCAAGTGGGACCACGCCTTCCTGATCTACCGCGGCGACACCGCGCTGCTGAACTTCCTGCAATCGATGGAAGGGCACAAGACCGTGGTGCTGGACGCGATCCCGACGGTCGAGAACCTGGCGCAGGTGGCCTTCGACATCCTGGCGCCGGTGTTCAAGGACTGCTTCGGCCACCACCTGCAACTGACCCGGCTGGTGCTGTTCGAAACGCCCAACTGCTGGGCCGAGGTCAGCGCCCCGGCGGTGCTGCCGGCGCAGGACTGAGCGGGGACGATGCCAGAGACGCCACCGCTGCCGTTGCGCGCGCTGCGCGCCCTGCCTGAGGACCCGGCCGAGGCCGCCGAGCGCGATGCGCGCTACATGCGCGCCGCGCTGGAAGAAGCCCGCCTGGCCGAAGCCGCCGGCGAAGTGCCGGTGGGCGCCGTGGTGGTCTGGAACGACACCATCATCGCGCGCGGCCACAACCTGCCGATCCGCTCGGTCGATCCGTCCGCGCATGCGGAAATGCAGGCCCTGCGCGCTGCCGCGCAGGTCATCGGCAACTACCGCATGCCCGAGTGCGAGCTGTACGTGACGCTGGAGCCGTGCGCCATGTGCAGCGGCGCGATCCTGCACGCGCGGCTGCGCCATGTGGTGTTCGGTGCGAGCGATCCCAAGACCGGCGCCGCCGGCAGCGTGGTCAACCTGTTCGAGCAGGCGCAGCTGAACCACCAGACCACCATCACCGGCGGGGTGCTGGCCGGCGACTGCGGCCAGATGCTGAAGGATTTCTTCGGCGCCCGGCGCCGCGCGCAAAAGGCGGCACGCCAGCAGGTGCCGGCCGCCGGCCCCGACCAGAACCACGACACTGAAGCATGAGCACGCCGAACCCCAGGCCGCATACCGAAGTCCGACTGATCGCCTCGTCCGGATATCCGCACGATGTCGCCATCGCCGCGCGCGGCTGTGCCTGGCTCAGGCACCATGGCTACCACATGACCAACCCCGACGTGCTGGCGCGGCGCTACCTGCGCTTCGGCGGTACCGACGCGGAGCGGCTGGCCGACCTGCACGCGATCGGCACCGGCGCGCCGCATGAGCTGACGCTGGCGGTGCGCGGCGGCTATGGCATCGCGCGGCTGCTGGCGCAGGTCGACTTTGCCCGCATCGCCGCCCAGGCGCGCGCCAGCGGCACGCCCATCGTCGGCCACAGCGACTTCACCGCGTTCCAGCTGGCCTACCTGGCGGCGACCGGCGGCGTCACCTTTGCCGGGCCGATGCTGCTGGCCGACTTCGGCGCCGAGCCGGTCGATCCCTACATGTGGGAGCATTTCGAGGGCATCCTGCGCAACCCCGCCTACGGCGTCGACATCGCCGCGCCGCAGTCGGGCGGCCAGCCGTTCCCCGGCACCGTCGAGGGCACGCTGTGGGGCGGCAACCTGGCGATGCTGTGCAGCCTGCTGGGCACGCCGTTCATGCCGCGCGTGCAGGGCGGGGTGCTGTTTCTGGAAGACATCAACGAGCCGCCGTACCGGGTCGAGCGCATGCTGGTCCAGCTGCAGCAGGCCGGCGTGCTGGGGGCGCAGCGCGCCATCGTGCTGGGCGATTTCTCCAGTTACCGCGTCACCGACTACGACAACGGCTACGACATGGACGCCGTGGTGGCCTACCTGCGCGAGCAGTTGCCGGTGCCGGTGCTGACCGGATTGCCGTTCGGGCATTGCGCGCGCAAGCTGACCTTGCCGGTCGGCGCGCAGGTGCGGCTGTCGGCACGCGACGATGGTTTCAGCATGGCGTTCTCGGGCTACCCGGTGCTGCCGCCGCCGGCCTGAGCCAACCATCGCGCCGCGCGCGCCGGTCGGCAAGGAATGCCTCCGGATGATAGAATGCGCGGTTATTTCCTGATTTCCTGCCGGGTTCTCGCATGAACCGGGCGTGGCCCGTGCCGCAACGCCAGCCATGGCCGCCGGAATCGTTCCGGCCCGCGCCGCGGCGCCACCATCTCCAGACAAGGTTCAAGACGTGCTTTCTACCGCAAACATCACCATGCAGTTCGGCCCCAAGCCGTTGTTCGAGAATATCTCGGTCAAGTTCGGCGAGGGCAACCGCTACGGCCTGATCGGCGCGAACGGCTGCGGCAAGTCCACCTTCATGAAGATCCTGGGCGGCGACCTCGAGCCGTCGTCGGGCAACGTCATGCTGGAGCCGGGCATCCGCCTGGGCAAGCTGCGCCAGGACCAGTTCGCCTATGAAGACATGCGCGTGCTGGATGTGGTGATGATGGGCCACACCGAGATGTGGGCCGCCGCGCAGGAGCGCGACGCCATCTACGCCAACCCGGAAGCGACCGACGAAGACTACATGAAGGCCGCCGAGCTCGAGGCCAAGTACGCCGAGTACGACGGCTACACCGCCGAGGCGCGCGCCGGCGAACTGCTGCTGGGCGTGGGCATCCCGACCGCGCAGCACCAGGGCCCGATGAGCGACGTCGCTCCCGGCTGGAAGCTGCGCGTGCTGCTGGCGCAGGCACTGTTCTCGAACCCGGACGTGCTGCTGCTGGACGAACCGACCAACAACCTGGACATCAACACGATCCGCTGGCTGGAAACCGTGCTCAACGAGCGCAACTCCACCATGATCATCATCTCCCACGATCGCCACTTCCTGAACTCGGTCTGCACCCACATGGCCGACATGGACTACGGCACGCTCAAGGTCTACCCGGGCAACTACGACGACTACATGGAAGCGTCGATGCAGGCCCGCGAGCGCCAGGTGGCCGCCAACGCGCGCGCCAAGGAGCGCATCAGCGAGCTGCAGGACTTCGTGCGCCGCTTCTCGGCCAACAAGTCCAAGGCGCGCCAGGCGACCTCGCGCGCCAAGCAGATCGAGAAGATCAAGGTCGAGGACATCAA
This sequence comes from Cupriavidus taiwanensis, assembly GCF_900249755.1. Lineage (NCBI taxonomy): Bacteria > Pseudomonadati > Pseudomonadota > Betaproteobacteria > Burkholderiales > Burkholderiaceae > Cupriavidus > Cupriavidus taiwanensis. The sequence goes on along the minus strand of NZ_LT976853.1, from coordinate 1,967,431 downwards.
GCCGTCGTCGCGCCAGAACCCGTTTATCCGCTTCGAGTTCGAGAAGAAGCTGCACAACCTGGCGGTCGAGGTCGAAGGCATCACCAAGACCTACGACCGCAAGATCATCGACAACCTGTCGCTGGCGATCCAGGCTGGCGAGCGCGTCGCCATCATCGGCGAGAACGGCGCGGGCAAGACCACGCTGCTGCGCAGCCTGCTCAACGGCGCGGTGCAGACCGGCGTGCAGCGCGGCGTCGAGGTCGACCGCGGCACGGTCAAGTGGGCCGAGAACGCCAACGTCGGCTACATGCCGCAGGACACGTACGAAGAATTCCCCGACGACCGCGACGTGATGGACTGGATGAGCCAGTGGACGCAGGCGGGCGATGACGAGACCTCGCTGCGCGGCACGCTGGGCCGCCTGCTGTTCTCTGCCGACGACATCCGGAAGAATGTCAAGGTGCTGTCCGGCGGCGAGAAGGGCCGCATGATCTGGGGCAAGCTGATGCTGGGCCGCCATAACGTGCTGGCGCTGGACGAGCCGACCAACCACATGGACATGGAATCGATCGAGTCGATGCAGATCGCGCTGGACAAGTTCCAGGGCACGCTGATCTTCGTCTCGCACGACCGCGAATTCGTCAGCGGGCTGGCCACGCGCGTGATCGAAATCCGCACCGACGGCACGCTGACCGACTACCTCGGCACGTACGACGAGTACCTGCAGTCGCAGGGCATCGACGGCTGAGCGCCGCCGCATCCGCTTCGTGCTGAAGGCCGCCTCCGGGCGGCCTTTTTGCTGCCGGGGCGGGTGTGTCAGGCGCCGCTGCCGTCGCGGACCTGGTCCAGCTGGGCGATGATGGCGCGGGCGGTGATTTCTCCGCGGGCCTTGAGCAGCGCCGCGTGCAGCGATTCGCGCAGCGCCATCAGCGCGGGCAGGTCAGCGGCCTTCTCCACCTTGACCTGCAGCATGTAGCCGCGCAGCCCGAGATGCTGCCCGATCACGTCGGTGTAGAAGTGGTAGAGGCGCTGGTACGCCTGCACCTCCGCTGGGTCGTGGGCGTCGGCGACGGGATGTGGCGGCGCCGCGGCCGCGGCGGCCGGCGCATGGCGCATCGCGTACACGGAGAACAGGTTGGTATCGGCGGCCGCCTGGGCGGTGTGCGCCGGCTGCTGCGCCGCCGGGTCTGCCGCCTGCGCCGGCTCGGCGACGGCTTCGACCAGCCCCTGGTCCAGCAGCGTTGCCATGGCCTCGGCGCCAAGCCCCATGCCCGCCACCTGCGCCAGCAATGCCTGCTCGCGGCGCTCGCCGTTGACCAACAGCAGCAGCGCGCGCAGCTTGTGGTCCAGCTTGCGCGCGCGGCTGCGGATTTCGTCCTGCCCGGCTTCCGTCTTGCGGTAGATCGGATCGACCATGCCCTCGCCCCCTTAGTCTTGTTATGTGCGGCCATCGTGGCGAGGATCCCGTGCGCGAGCCGCGGCCGATTATCGCCATATTCTTGTGCCGGGCGCGGGCGCAGCCGGCGGCATATCCCGCAGCGCCAAAACATAGGCCCGAATCCGCTCTACAATGTGCCTGCACCATAAAAGTAACAAAAAATTGCAATCGCCAATTCACCAAACCGAGAACTGTGGCCATGCAACAACGAGACAAACTCTTTATTAACGGCAAGTGGGTTGCGCCCCACGGCACCGGCAAGATCGACGTCATCCATTCCGCCACCGAAGCGGTGATGGGGACCATTCCCGAAGGCTCGGCCCGCGACGCGGAAGACGCCATCCAGGCGGCGCGCGCGGCCTTCGACGGCTGGTCGGCAACGCCGCCGGCCGTGCGCGCCGGCTATATCGCCAGGATCGCCGAAGGGCTGAAGGCGCGCAGCGAAGAACTGGCCCAGCTGATCGCCGGCGAAGTCGGCATGCCGATCAAGCTGGCGCGCGCGATCCAGGTGGGCGGCCCGGTCTACAACTGGGGCCAGGCCGCCAGGCTGGTCGAAGGGTTCCGCTTCGAGGAAGAGGTCGGCAATTCGCTGGTGGTGCGCGAGCCGGTGGGCGTGGTCGGCGCGATCACGCCGTGGAACTACCCGCTCAACCAGATCACGCTGAAGGTGGCGCCGGCGCTGGCCGCGGGCTGCACCGTGGTGCTCAAGCCGTCCGAGGTGGCGCCGCTCAATGCCTTCGTGCTGGCCGAGGTGATCGAGGCCGCGGGGCTGCCGCCCGGCGTGTTTAACCTGGTGACTGGCTATGGCCCGGTGGTGGGCGAGGTGCTGGCCAGCCATCCGGAAGTCGACATGGTGTCGTTCACCGGCTCTACCCGCGCCGGCAAGCGCGTGTCCGAGCTGGCCGCGCAGACCGTCAAGCGCGTCGCGCTGGAGCTGGGCGGCAAGTCGGCCTCGGTGATCCTGGACGATGCCGACCTGCCGTCGGCGGTGAAGGGCACCATCAACGCCTGCTTCCTGAATTCCGGACAGACCTGCTCGGCGCACACGCGCATGCTGGTGCCGCGCGCCCGCTATGACGAAGTCAAGGCGATCGCGCAGAAGGTGGTCGCCGGCTTTACCGTGGGCGATCCGCTGCAGGAAACCAGCAAGCTGGGCCCGCTGATCTCCGCCGTGCAGAAGGACCGCGTGACCGGCTATATCCGCCGCGGCCTGGACGAGGGCGCCGAGCTGGTGGCCGGCGGCCCCGAGACCCCGGAAGGGCTGGACAAGGGCTTCTACGTCAAGCCGACCGTGCTCGGCAATGTCGAGCCGCGCGCGACCGTGGCGCAGGAAGAGATCTTCGGGCCGGTGCTGTCGATCATCTGCTATGACACCGAGGAAGACGCGGTGCGCATTGCCAACGACAGCATCTATGGCCTGGGCGGCGGCGTCTGGTCCGGCGACGAGGCGCGCGCGATCCGCGTGGCGCGCCGCATCCGCACCGGGCAGGTCGATATCAACGGCGGACCGTTCAACATGCAGGCGCCGTTCGGCGGCTACAAGCAGTCCGGCAACGGGCGCGAAGCCGGCAAGTACGGGCTCGAGGAATTCCTCGAGTACAAGTCGCTGCAGCTGAAGAAGCCCGCCGCCTGACGGGACCGCACGCAAGCAGGACAGCAGCGAGGAAAATGCCCGGCCGGTCCGGGCATTTTTGCGTGCGCGGAATACGCGGATAATGCGCCAAACGACATGACAACGACAAAAGGGGGAGCAACGATGCGCGGGTTCGGTCGGCTGACCAGATGGCTGGCAGTGCTGCTGGGGCTGGCGGTGGCCGGCACCGCGGGCGCGTTGGTCTGGTATCGCCATGCGGCACAGCCGCCGGTTTCGGGCCAGGAAGTGCTGGCGGGATTGGGCGCACCGGTCACGGTCGTGCGCGACAACCATGGCGTGCCGCATATCCGCGCCGCCAGCAAGGCCGATGCGTGGTTCGCGCTGGGCTACGTCCACGCGCAGGACCGGCTGTGGCAGATGCAGATGAACAAGCGCATCGTCGCGGGCCGCCTCGCGGAAATCCTGGGCCCGTCGGCCGTCGACAACGACAAGTTCCTGCGCACGCTGGGCGTGCGGCGCAACGCGGAGGCCATCCTCGCGCAGGCCTCGCCCGAAGCGCGCGCGGCGCTGCAGGCCTATGCCGACGGCGTCAATGCCTGGATCGACCAGCGCAAGGGTCCGCTGCCGCCCGAATTCCTGCTGCTGCGCACCCGCCCCGAGCGCTGGGAACCCGCCGACACGCTGGGCTGGCAGACCATGATGGCGTGGGACCTGGGCGGCAACTGGACCCAGGAGACGCTGCGCATGCGGCTGGCGCAGGTGCTGCCGGTGGCGCGCATCAGCGAACTGCTGGCGCCGTATCCGGGCGAGCAGCCGGTACGCACCATGGACTACGGCCACCTGTACCGGCAGCTGGCGCCGCTGGCGAGCGCGATGGCCAGCGTCGGCGACAAGGCGCCGCCGGGCTATGTCGAGGGCATGGGCTCGAACAACTGGGTGGTGTCCGGCGCGCACACGCAATCGGGCAAGCCGATGCTGGCCAACGATCCGCACCTGGGACTGCAGGCGCCGGCGCTGTGGTACTTCGCGCGGCTGAGCGCGCCGGGCCTGGACGTTGCCGGCGCCACGCTGCCCGGCATGCCGCTGGTGGTGCTGGGCCACAACGACCGCATTGCCTGGGGCCTGACCAATACCGCGCCGGACGTGCAGGACCTGTATATCGAGCGCGTGCGCCCGGGCAACGACACCCAGTACCAGACGCCGCAGGGCTGGGCCGCGTTCGAGACCCGCACCGAGACCATCCGCGTCAAGGGCGCCGCCGACGTGACGCTGAAGGTCCGCAGCACGCGCCACGGGCCAGTGATTTCCGATGTGGCCGAGTCGCTCGCCAGCGCCGCCGCGCCGCTGGGCGCGCAATACGTGGTGGCGTTCCAGTGGACCGCGCTGCGTCCGGACGACCGCACCTTCCAGGCCGGGCTGCGGCTGAACCAGGCGCGCGACTGGAACAGCTTCACCGCCGCGCTGCGCGATTTCCATTCGCCGCAGCAGAACATCGTCTATGCCGACGTCGACGGCAATATCGGCTTCTACGCGCCGGGCCGCGTGCCGCTGCGCCGCGCCGACAACGACCTCAAGGGACTGGCGCCGGCCCCCGGCTGGGATGCGCGCTACGACTGGACCGGCTTTATCCCGTTCGAGGCGCTGCCGCACCAGTACAACCCCGCCGACGGCGTGATCGTGACGGCCAACCAGCGCATCGTCGCGCCCGACTATCCGTACTTCATCACCAGCGAGTGGACGGTGCCGTATCGCTTCGACCGCATCCGCACGCTGCTCGCGGCCACGCCCAGGCATACGCTGGACAGCTTCGCCGCGATCCAGAAGGACGTGGTCTCGCTGGCGGTGCGCGACGCCTTGCCGCTGCTGCTGGCCGCACCGCTCAGCCGCGACGCCGCGCGCCCGGCGCGCGAACGCGCCTTGCTGCAGGCCTTGCGCCAGTGGGACGGCACCATGGACGCCGCCCGCGCCGAGCCGCTGGTGGTCACCGCGTGGCTGCGCGAGCTGTCGCGCCGGCTGTTCGAGGAGAAGACCGGCGAAGCCATCTTTGCCCGCATGTGGGAGCAGCGCAACGTGCAGCAGCCCATGCTGAATATCCTGCGCGATCCGCGCCGGCTGGGCGCGTTCTGGTGCGACCGTCCGCACACGGCACCGGCCGAGAGCTGCGACGATGCCGTGGCCGATGCCTGGACCCAGGCCATCGCCGACCTGTCGCGCCGCTATGGCGACGACCCCGCGCACTGGCGCTGGGGCGAGGCGCACGCCGCGCGCGCCGAACACAAGCCGTTCGGCAAGGTCGCGTACCTGGCGCCGCTGTTCAACCTGCGCGTGCCCACCGGCGGCGACACCTACACCGTCAACGTGGGCCGGCACAACCTGCGCGACGAGAAGGCGCCGTTCGAAAACACCCACGCGGCCAGCGTGCGCGCGCTCTATGACCTGTCCGACCTGGCGGCGTCGCGCTTCATGGATTCCACCGGGCAGTCAGGCAATGCGCTGCTGCCGCGCTACCGCGACTGGACCGGCAAGTGGGCGGCGGTCGAGTACATCACGATGCCGCCTTCGGCCGCGGCGTCGCAAGACGCTACCCGTGCCCTGGTGCTGGCGCCTGCGACAAAATAGCGCGGCGCGCGGCATGGCTGGCTGAGAAGGGTCGCAAATGGGCGATATCGTGCCGGGGTTTTGACGGAGATGCGGCAACAGACGCTAACATGAGGGCCTTCTTCTCCCTTCTCCTGGCAGGAGCCCCTGATGACCACGCGTACCACCCATGTGATCCAGCACGTCGCCTTCGAACACGCAGGCGTGATCGGCAACGCCTTGCGCGCGCGCGGGCACACGCTGCGGGTGTTCCAGGCCGGGGTCGACGACCTGTCGCCCATCGCCAGCGACCCGGCCGACCTGCTGCTGGTGCTCGGCGGTCCCATCGGCGTCTACGAGACCGAAGCCTACCCGTGGCTTGAGTCGGAAATCGCGCTGATCCGCCAGCGCCTGGCCAGCGGCGGCAAGATCATCGGCGTCTGCCTGGGCGCGCAGCTGATCGCGCGCGCTGCCGGTGCCAGGGTCTACCCCGGCACCCGCGAGATCGGCTGGGCACCGATCACGCCGACGCCGGCCGGACACGATTCCGCGCTGGCCGAGTTGGCAGCGGCCCAATGGGAAGTCCTGCACTGGCATGGCGACACCTTCGACCTGCCCGGCGGCGCGCAGCTGCTGGCGTCGACTGCGGCGGTACCGAACCAGGCCTATGCCATCGGCAACCAGGTGCTGGCGCTGCAGTTCCATCCCGAGGTCATGCCGCGCGATATCGAGGCCTGGCTGATCGGCCATACCGTCGAACTGGCCAAGGCCGGCATCGATCCGCGCACCATCCGCGCGCGCACCGCGCAAGCCGGCGCCACCGTGGCCGCGGCGGGGGAGCGCATGTTCGCGCGCTGGCTGGAGCAAGCCGGACTATGAGCCAGCCCGTATCCGACATCTGCGTGCCGATCGCTGCGGTGCTGACCGGAGCCGTGCGTCCGTTCGGCCCCAGGGGCGTACCCAGCGGCATAGAGAAGACCGCAACGCGCGCGCGCATCCGCGTGACCCCGACCGGGCTGGAGGGCGACGGGCAGGGCGATCCGCGCCACCATGGCGGCCCGGAGAAGGCGCTGCATCACTACGCGTTCGACCACTACCCGGCGTGGCGGCAGACGCTGCAAGAGTACGGCGCGTCTGGCGACGGCGTCCTCGACACGCCCGGCGCCTTCGGCGAGAACCTGAGCACCACCGGCCTGACCGAGGCGGACGTCTGCATCGGCGACCGCTTCCGGCTGGGCACGGCGCTGGTGGAGGTGTCGCAGGCGCGCCAGCCGTGCTGGAAGCTCAACCACCGCTTCGGCTATGCGGGCATGTCGCGCGCCGTGCAGCAGAGCCTGCGCACCGGCTGGTACTACCGCGTGCTGAAAACCGGCGACGTGGCGGCCGGCGATATGCTGGAACTGGCGGCGCGGCCATGTCCCGGATGGTCGCTGCAGCGGCTGCTGCAGGTGCTGTATGTCGACCGGCTCGACTATGCCGCGCTCGAGGAAATGGCCGCGCTGGCGCCGCTGGCCGAGAGCTGGCGCAAGCTGGCACGGCAGCGCCTGGAACGGCGCGAAGTCGAAGCGATGGAGCGGCGCCTGTCAGGGGAGTGACGGCGCGCGGGGGCGGGCGTGTCAGCCCTGGCGGAAGCGCTTGCCGGTGCCTTCGCGCGTAATGCGCTCCCAGACCTGCCGCTTTTCCTCGTCGCTGAAAAAGACCCAGTTGCTGACCTCGGCCGCGGTGCGGCCGCAGCCCTGGCAGACCTCGTCGAACAAGGTCGAGCAGATGCCGATGCAGGGGCTGTCGGGGCGTTCGGACAGCGTGGAATCCGTGGCGCCGTGGTCCGGTTCGGGGCGGAGCGGGGCGGATTCTAAAGGTGACGGCATGGTGGCGGCAGGGCGGAGGGTGAAACGGCCGCTCATTATATCGGCAGTGGCGGAGCAGCCCGGACAAAGGCCGTGCCGTGGGTCCGGGGATTACCTCGGAGGTCATTGAGCCGTGCCACGGCGCCCGTTACGCTGCGACAGGCATCGAGCCATCACCGGAGCCCAGCCATGCCCCAGACCATCGCCGCCGTGCCTCTTTCCCAAGACCGCCCTCCAGCCGGCGTCGACCCGCGCATGCGCGCCATGGTCGACAACGTGCTGCTGGGTTCGCCCGTCGCGCGCGCCCTCGGCGTGCGGCTGGCAAGCCTCGCGCCCGACCATGTCGAGCTGGAAATGCCGTTCCTGCCGACCAACGTGACCCACGGCAGCATCGTGCATGGCGGCGTCATCGCGACATTGATCGATATCGCCGGCGCCGCCGCGGCGGCGTCGGGCGCCAGTGCTGACGAAGTGAAGGGCGGGGCCACCGGGTCGCTGGCGATCCAGTACCTGGCGCCGGCGCAGGGGGCCGCGCTGAGGGCGGTTGCCGCGGTGGCCCGGCGCGGCCGGCGCCAGGTGGTCACGGATGTGTCGGTGTATGCCGGGGCGCCCGATGAGGGCGTGCTGGTGGCCCGGGCCTTGATGAGCAGCGTCATGTTCTGAACCGGTGCGGCGGCGCGGGCGCCGCCCCTCTCCCATTAACGCAATTAACCGCCATGCCTTGAGCGGCACACCCTGTGCGCGCCAGTTACACTGGCGCGATCTGCCCGCAACGAGCGGGGAGCCGGGGAGGGACGCGATGAAGCAGGGGCATGAGGCGGCGCGGCAGGGTAAGGCATCCGGGCCTGCGGGCCCCGTTTCTTCAGCCGCACCTGCGGCGCCCTCCGCCTCGCGCATCGCCGTCTATGGCGCGATTGCCGCGAACGTGGCGATCGCGGCCACCAAGTTCGTGGTCGCCACCGTGACGGGCAGCTCGGCCATGCTGTCCGAGGCCATCCATTCGACGGTGGACACCGGCAATGAACTGCTGCTGCTGGTCGGCATGGCCCGCAGCCGACGGCCGGCCGACGCCATGCATCCGTTCGGCTACGGCAAGGAGCTGTATTTCTGGAGCCTGATGGTGGCGGTGCTGCTGTTCAGCGTCGGCGGCGGCATTTCGGCCTATGAGGGCGTGCTGCATATGCTGGACCCCGCGCCGCTGACCGATCCGCACTGGAACTACATCGTGCTGGGCTTCGCGCTGGTGTTCGAGAGCATCAGCTTTGCCATCGCGCTGCGGGCGTTCGCGCGGGAAAAGGGCGCACAGCCATTCTGGCGGGCGCTGCGCCACAGCAAGGATCCGACCACGGTCACGGTGCTGGCCGAAGATGCCACCGCGCTCGCCGGCCTGGTGATCGCCGCGCTTGGCGTCTATGCCAGCCACCGGCTCGACATGCCGGTGCTGGATGGTGCGGCGTCGCTGCTGATCGGGCTGCTGCTGGCCGGCGTGGCCACGCTGCTGATCGTGCAGAGCCGCAGCCTGCTGGTAGGGGAAGGGGTAGACAAGGACATGGCGCTGGCGCTGCGCCAGGTCGTGCTGGACGACCCCGCGGTGCGGTCGGCAGGGCTGCCGCTGACCATGCACCTCGGGCCCGCCGACGTGCTGGTGACGCTAGACGTGCAATTCCATCCGGAAACCGTTGCCAATGGTGCCGCAGGCGCCATCGACCGGATCGAGCGGCGCATCCGCGCCCGCTTTCCGCAAGTCAGCCGGATCTTCATCGAGGCCCGGCTGATGACCGCGGGCGCGCGCGCAGCGGGCTGAATCGCCGCGCGGCGCGCCGCCGCATGGGTGCGGCCTGGCTCAGTACTTCCAGAACACCTGCTGCAGCGCCTTGGTATCGTTGGTCTGCGTCAGCGCCAGCGCCATCAAGATGCGCGCCTTCTGCGGCAGCTGGTCGTCGGTGACGATCCAGTCGTACTTGTCGTCCGGCTGCTCGGCGTTGCGCACCACCACGCCGCTGCCGGTGCGCGACGCGCGCACGATGTGCACGCCCCTGGCGCGCGCGGCCTTGAGCGGCTCGACCATGTAGTCGCCGACGCTGCCGTTGCCGGTGGCGGCGTAGATGATGGCCTTGGCGCCGCTCTTCACCGCGGCGTCGACGGCGGCCGGGTTGGCGTTGCCGTAGGCATAGACCACGGCCACTTCGGGCAGCTTGTCGATCTTGTCGATGTCCCACTGCGTCTGCAGCGTGTGCGGGCGCGCCGGCAGGCGGTAGAACAGCGTGCGGCCTTCCACCACGTAGCCCAGCGGGCCGAACGGCGAGCGGAAGGTTTCGGTCTTGAAGGTGTTGGTCTTGGAGACGTCGCGGCCGGTGTGGATCTCGTCGTTCAGCACCGCCAGCGTGCCCTTGCCCTTCGAGGCCGGGTTGGCGGCGACCAGCACGGCGTCGTACAGGTTCAGCGCGCCGTCGGCGCCCAGCGCGGTGCCCGGGCGCATCGAGCCGACCACCACCACCGGCTTGTCGCTCTTCAGCGTCAGGTTGAGGAAGTAGGCGGTTTCCTCGATGGTGTCGGTGCCGTGCGTGATCACGATGCCGTCGACGTCAGGCTGCTTGAGCAGTTCCGAGACGCGCTTGGCGAGCTTGAGCAGGCGTTCGTTGTTGAAGCTCTCCGAGCCGATCTGGAAGATCTGCTCGCCCTTGACGTTGGCCACCTTGGAGATCTCGGGCACCGAGGCGATGATCTTGTCGACCGGGACCACGGCGGACTGGTAGGCGGCGGTGTTGGTCGCGGCGGCGCCGGCGCCGGCAATGGTGCCGCCGGTGCCGATGATGACGATGTTGGCCTTGCGCGCCTCGGCCGGGGCCGTGGCAGCGGCGGTGGCAGGCTGTGCCGCGGGCGCGAGCTGCGCGTGCGCGGTGCCGGTGATCAGGCTTGCCGACAGCAGGGCGGCGGCCAGCGTGGTGACGCGGGCGAAATGTTTCATGATTCTCCTCGGTATCGATACGAACGTGTGGCCCGTACTGGAAGCGGCACGACCTGCCTTGTGAGCGCGATGGTGCCGTCCGTGTTCAGTCGGTGGCTGACCGCGGCAGGGCCCGTGTTGGCAGGACCCGGCGCAGGCAGCGGCACAGACTATACGTGAGGAGAAATTCGCGTTGGAAGCGCGACGCAAGGGTTATGCCGATTCGGCATGAAGATGCCTGGGCGATAACTCAAAGCGCATACATATCGAGGTACTCATTGACCGGGATGGCCTCCAGCCGCGCCTGGTCCAGCGACGCGGCCAGGATGGCCTGCTGCTGTTTCGGCGGAAAGCGGCGGGCGAGGTTGGTGCGGAATTTCTCCACCAGCAGCGGGATGCCCTCGGCGCGGCGGCGCTTGTGGCCGAGCGGGTATTCGACCAGCACCTCGTCCAGCACGGTGCCGTCCGCCAGTGTCACGGTCAGCGCATTGGCGATCGAGCGCTTGCCGGGGTCGTGGTAGTCGCGCGTCAGCGCGGGGTCTTCCACGCAGGTGATCTTGCCCCGCAGCGCGTCGATGCGCGGGTCGGCTGCAACCTTGTCTTCGTAGTCGGCGGCGGTCAGGCGGCCGAACAGCAATGGCACGGCCACCATGTACTGGATGCAGTGGTCGCGATCCGCCGGATTGCTGAGCGGACCCTGCTTGTCGATGATGCGCAGGCAGGCCTCGTGGGTGCGGATGGTGATGGCGGCGATCTCCGCCGCGCTGCGCCCCGCGAGCGCCAGCGCGCCGTGCAGCTGCATCGCTGCCTCCACCGCGGTCTGCGCGTGGAATTCAGCCGGGTACGAGATCTTGAACAGGATGTTCTCCATCACGTACGACCCGTACGGCCGCTGGAAGCGGAACGGCTGCCCCTTGAACAGCACGTCGTAGAAGCCCCAGGTCTTGGCCGTCAGCACCGACGGATAGCCCATCTCGCCGGTGCGCGCGATCAGCGCCAGCCGCACCGCACGGCTGGTGGCGTCGCCGGCGGCCCAGCTCTTGCGGCTGCCGGTGTTGGGGGCGTGGCGGTAGGTGCGCAGGCTCTGGCCGTCGACCCAGGCCAGCGACACGGCATTGAGGATCTCGTCGCGCGTGAGGCCGAGCATCTGCGCGACCACGGCAGTGGAGGCCACCTTGACCAGCACCACGTGGTCCAGCCCGACCTGGTTGAACGAATTCTCCAGCGCGATGCAGCCCTGGATCTCATGCGCCTTGATCATCGCCGCCAGCACTGCCTTCATCGTCAGCGGCTTGCGCCCGGCGGCAACGTTGTTGCGCGAGATCCAGTCGGCGGTGGCCAGGATGCCGCCGAGGTTGTCCGAAGGATGACCCCATTCGGCTGCGAGCCAGGTGTCGTTGAAGTCGAGCCAGCGGATCATCGCGCCGATATTGAACGCGGCCTGGACCGGATCGAGCTGGAACTGGGTGCCCGGCACACGCGCGCCGTTGGGCACGATCGTGCCCGGAACGACGGGACCCAGCAGCTTGGTGCAGGCCGGGTAGGAGAGGGCTTCGAGCCCGCAACCGAGCGTGTCGATCAGGCAGTTGCGGGCGGTGTCGTAGGCGAGGCCGCTCTTGATCTCGTACCGGGTGACATAGTCGACGATGTCGACCAGCACCTGGTCCGGATCGGGGCGCTGCGCGGACGGCGTGTCGGTGGACATGAACGGCCTCGCGGGGGCGGCTCGGCTCAGAACGCGTCGCCGGGCACGCGCACCCAGCCTTCCATCAGCACGCGCGCGCTGCGGCTCATGATGGCCTTCTTGACCACCCATTCGCCGTCGACCTGCTGCGCTTCGGCGCCGACCCGCAGCGTGCCCGACGGATGCCCGAAACGGACCGCGGTGCGCGCGCCGCCGCCGGCCGCCAGGTTGACCAGCGTGCCGGGAATGGCCGCCGCAGTGCCGATGGCGACGGCCGCCGTGCCCATCATGGCGTGGTGCAGCTTGCCCATCGACAGCGCGCGCACCAGCAGGTCGACGTCGGCGGCGGCCACCTTCTTGCCGCTGGAGGCGACGTAGTCGGCCGGCTTGGCGACAAACGCCACCTTGGGCGTGTGCTGGCGCCTGGCGGCCTCGTCCACGTTCTTGATCAGGCCCATGCGCAGCGCGCCGTAGGCACGGATGGTCTCGAACATCGCCAGCGCCCTGGTGTCGCTGTTGATGGCGTCCTGCAGCTCGGTGCCGGTGTAGCCGATGCTCTCCGCGTTGACGAAGATGGTCGGGATGCCGGCGTTGATCATGGTGGCCTTGAGCGTGCCGACGCCGGGCACTTCCAGGTCATCGACGACATTGCCGGTCGGGAACATCGCGCCGCCGGCGCCTTCTTCCTCGGCGGCCGGGTCCATGAATTCCAGCTGGACTTCGGCGGCGGGGAAGGTCACGCCGTCGAGCTCGAAATCGCCGGTTTCCTGCACTGCGCCGTTGCTGATGGGCACATGGCCGATGATGGTCTTGCCGATATTGGCCTGCCAGATGCGCACCACGGCGACGCCGTTATGCGGAATGCGGCTCGGGTCGACCAGGCCGGCGCTGACCGCGAACGGGCCCACCGCGGCCGACAGGTTGCCGCAGTTGCCGCTCCAGTCGACGAAGGGCTGGTCGATCGAGACCTGGCCGAACAGGTAGTCGACATCGTGGTCCGGGCGCGTGCTCCTGGACAGGATCACGGTCTTGCTGGTGCTGGAGGTGGCCGCGCCCATGCCGTCGATCTGCTTGCCGTAGGGGTCGGGGCTGCCGATCACGCGCAGCAGCAGCGCATCGCGCGCGGGGCCGGGCACCTGGGCGCGCTCGGGCAGGTCCTGCAGGCGGAAGAACACGCCCTTGCTGGTGCCGCCGCGGATGTAGGTGGCGGGGATCTTGATTTGGGGTTGGTGGGGCATGGGAGTGAATGTCTTGGTTAGGTATGCGAAAGAAGCCGATCGAGCCGACACCCCTGGCGGAGGCTCCCCTCTCCCGCGAAGTGGGAGAGGGGTGGGGGTGAGGGTGGGAGCCCCCCACGGAGTGAAGCGCTTGGGTACTGCACGCGCTGGCCCTCACCCCTGGCCCCTCTCCCGCGCGCGGGAGAGGGGAGCAAACACTTGGCAACCAGTTACGCCGCGGTCCTAAGCCGCCGCCTTGCTCGACTCCAGAAAGTCCTGCGCAAACCGCTGCAGCACGCCACCCGCTTCGTAGATCGACACCTCTTCATCGCTGTCCAGGCGGCACGTCACCGGCACTTCCACGCGCTCGCCATTCTTGCGATGGATTACCAGCGTCAGCGTCGCGCGCGGCTGGCGCTCGCCGGTCACGTCATAGGTCTCGGTGCCGTCCAGCCCCAGCGTCAGGCGGTTCACGCCCGGCTTGAACTCCAGCGGCAGCACGCCCATGCCGATCAGGTTGGTGCGGTGGATGCGCTCGAAACCCTCGGCGACGATGACCTCGACGCCGGCCAGGCGCACGCCCTTGGCGGCCCAGTCGCGCGACGAGCCCTGGCCGTAGTCGGCGCCGGCGATGATGATCAGCGGCTGCTTGCGCTCCATGTAGGTCTCGATCGCTTCCCACATGCGCACGACCTTGCCCTCGGGCTCGATGCGCGCCAGCGAACCCTTCTTGACCTGCCCGTCGACCACGGCCATTTCATTGACCAGCGTCGGGTTGGCAAAGGTGGCGCGCTGCGCGGTCAGGTGATCGCCGCGGTGCGTGGCGTACGAGTTGAAGTCCTCTTCCGGCAGGCCCATCTTCGCCAGGTATTCACCCGCAGCGCTGTCGAGCAGGATGGCGTTGGACGGCGACAGGTGGTCGGTGGTGATGTTGTCGCCCAGCAGCGCCAGCGGACGCAGGCCGCGCAGCGTGCGCTCGCCGGCCAGCGCGCCTTCCCAGTACGGCGGGCGGCGGATATAGGTGCTCTGCGGGCGCCAGTCGTACAGCGGCGCGGCGCTCTCGCCGGTGTCGGCGGTCAGCGCGAACATCGGCTCATAGACCTTGCGGAACTGCTCGGGCTTCACGCTCTGCCTGACGATGGCGTCGATCTCTTCGTCGCTCGGCCAGATGTCCTTCAGGTAGACCGGCTTGCCGTCCGGGTCGGTGCCCAGCACATCGCGTTCGATATCGAAGCGGATGGTGCCGGCGATGGCGTAGGCGACCACCAGCGGCGGCGACGCCAGGAAGGCCTGCTTGGCGTACGGGTGGATGCGGCCGTCGAAGTTGCGGTTGCCGGACAGCACCGCGGTGGCGTACAGGTCGCGGTCGATGATTTCCTGCTGGATCTTGGGATCGAGCGCGCCGGACATGCCGTTGCAGGTGGTGCAGGCGAAGGCGACGATGCCGAAACCGAGCTTTTCCAGGTCGGGCAGCAGCTTCGCTTCTTCCAGGTACAGCTCGACCGCCTTGGATCCCGGCGCCAGCGACGACTTGACCCACGGCTTGCGCGTCAGCCCGCGCGCGTTGGCATTGCGTGCCAGCAGCGCGGCGGCGATCACGTTGCGCGGGTTGCTGGTGTTGGTGCAGCTGGTGATGGCGGCGATGATCACCGCGCCATCGGGCATCAGGCCCTCGGCCTCCTGCGCGCGCGCCTTGTCCAGGTCCACGGCGATGCCGCGCTCGGCCAGCGCCGAGGTCGGCAGGCGCTTGTGCGGGTTCGACGGGCCGGCCATGTTGCGCACCACGGTCGACAGGTCGAAGCGCAGCACGCGCTCGTATTCGGCGTTTTGCAGCGAGTCGGCCCACAGGCCGGCGGCCTTCGCATAGGTTTCGACCAGCTTGAGCTGCTCGTCGGTGCGGCCGGTCAGGCGCAGGTATTCGATGGTCTGCTCGTCGATGAAGAACATCGCGGCAGTCGCGCCGTATTCCGGCGCCATGTTCGAGATCGTGGCGCGGTCGCCAAGCGTCAGGCTCGAAGCGCCTTCGCCGCGGAACTCCAGGTAGGCGCCGACCACCTTCTCCTTGCGCAGGAATTCGGTCAGGGCCAGCACGATGTCGGTGGCGGTGATGCCGGGCTGGCGCTTGCCGGTCAGCTCGACGCCGACGATATCCGGCAGGCGCATCCACGAGGCGCGGCCGAGCATCACGTTCTCGGCTTCCAGCCCGCCCACGCCGATGGCGATCACGCCCAGCGCATCCACGTGCGGGGTGTGGCTGTCGGTGCCGACGCAGGTGTCGGGATAGGCCACGCCGTTGTCGTTGTGGATCACCGGCGACATCTTCTCCAGGTTGATCTGGTGCATGATGCCGTTGCCCGGCGGGATCACGTCGACGTTCTTGAACGCCTTCTTGGTCCAGTCGATGAAATGGAAACGGTCTTCGTTGCGACGGTCTTCGATGGCGCGGTTCTTGGCGAAGGCATCGGGATCGAAGCCGCCGCATTCCACCGCCAGCGAGTGGTCGACGATCAGCTGCACCGGCACCACCGGGTTGACCTTGGCCGGGTCGCCGCCCTGGTCGGCAATCGCGTCGCGCAGGCCGGCCAGGTCCACCAGCGCGGTCTGGCCGAGGATGTCGTGGCACACCACGCGCGCGGGGAACCACGGGAAGTCGAGGTCGCGGCGGCGCTCGATCAGCTGCTTCAGCGAAGCCGTCAGCGTGGCGGGGTCGCAGCGGCGCACCAGGTTTTCTGCCAGCACGCGCGACGTGTACGGCAGCTTGTCGTAGGCACCCGGCTCGATGGCCTCGACCGCGGCGCGCGCGTCGAAGTAATCCAGCTTGGTGCCCGGTAGCGGTTTGCGGTTTGCAGAATTCATGGTGTAGGGAAATCAATATAGGTATGAAAAAGGGGTAGTGGTCCCATGTAAGCGACCAACTACCCCTTGCCCGCAGGCCCGGATCAATGCAACCCGACGCGGAGCAAACCGGCAGCCGGTCTTACTTGCGATCCTTGATCGGCACGAACTTCAGGTTCTCCGGACCGGTATAGTTGGCACTCGGGCGGATGATCTTGTTGTCGATGCGCTGCTCGATGATGTGCGCGGCCCAGCCCGACGTGCGCGCGATCACGAACAGCGGCGTGAACATCGCGGTGGGAACGCCCATCATGTGGTAGCTGACCGCGCTGAACCAGTCCAGGTTCGGGAACATCTTCTTGATATCCCACATCACCGTTTCCAGCCGCTCGGCGATGTCGAACATCTTCATCGAGCCGGCATCCTTCGACAGCTTCTTCGCCACTTCCTTGATCACCTGGTTGCGCGGGTCGCCGGTGGTGTAGACCGGGTGGCCGAAGCCGATCACGACTTCCTTGTTCTCGACGCGGCGGGTGATGTCGGCCTGGGCCTCATCGGGGTTGTCGTAGCGCTTCTGGATCTCGAACGCGACCTCGTTGGCGCCGCCATGCTTGGGGCCGCGCAGCGCGCCGATCGCGCCGGCGATCGACGAGTACATGTCGGAGCCGGTGCCGGCGATCACGCGCGCGGTGAAGGTCGACGCGTTGAACTCGTGCTCGGCGTACAGGTTGAGCGAGGTGTTCATGGCGCGCTCCCACAGCGCCGACGGCTTCTCGCCGTGCAGCAGGTGCAGGAAGTGGGCGCCGATGGAATCATCGTCGGTTTCCACTTCGATGCGGCGACCGTTGTGGCTGTAGTGGTACCAGTACAGCAGCATCGAACCGAGGCTCGCCATCAGGCGGTCGGCGATATCGCGCGCGCCCGGGGTGTTGTGGTCTTCCTTCTCCGGCAGCACGGTGCCCAGCACCGACACGCCGGTGCGCATCACGTCCATCGGGTGCGCACTGGCGGGCACCCATTCCAGCGCCGCCTTGACATTGGCGGGCAGGCCGCGCAGCGACTTCAGCTTGGCCTTGTACGCGGCCAGTTCGGACTTGGTCGGCAGCTTGCCGTGCACCAGCAGGTGGGCGATTTCCTCGAACTCGCAGGTCTCGGCGATATCGAGGATGTCGTAGCCGCGGTAGTGCAGGTCATTGCCGGTGCGGCCGACGGTGCACAGCGCGGTATTGCCGGCGGTCACGCCCGACAGCGCGACGGATTTCTTGGGCTTGGGAGTGACGAGCGGTTGCGCTTCGGACATCTGGGTCTCCTTTTGTGTGATGCCTGGTATTGCCTGTCTGTTGTCGTGCAAGCGGCCGGGACAAAGCCCGGCCGCGCGTGCGTGTTGCTTACTTGCCCTTGCCTTGTGCGAAGAGCGCGTCGAGCTTCTGCTCGAAGTCATGGTAGCCGATGCTCTCGTAGAGCTCGGCGCGGGTCTGCATGGTATCGACCACGTTCTTCTGCGTGCCGTCGCGGCGGATGGCCGCGTAGACGTTCTCCGCGGCCTTGTTCATGGCGCGGAAGGCCGACAGCGGGTACAGCACCATCGACACGCCGGCGCCGCCCAGTTCCTCGGTGGTGAACAGCGGCGTGGCGCCGAACTCGGTGATATTGGCCAGCACCGGCACCTTCACCGCGTCGACGAACTTGCGGTACATGCCGAGGTCGGTCATGGCTTCCGGGAAGATCGCGTCGGCGCCGGCTTCCACGCACGCCACGGCGCGCTCGATGGCCTTGTCGAGGCCTTCGACGGCGAGCGCGTCGGTGCGGGCCATGATGACGAAGTTGTCGTCGGTGCGGGCGTCGACCGCGGCCTTGATGCGGTCGACCATCTCGCCCTGGGTGACGATCTCCTTGTTGGGACGGTGGCCGCAGCGCTTGGCGCCGACCTGGTCCTCGATATGCATGGCGGCGGCGCCGAACTTGATCAGCGACTTGGTGGTGCGGGCCACGTTGAAGGCCGACGCGCCGAAGCCGGTGTCGACGTCGACCAGCAGCGGCGTGTCGCACACGTCGGTGATGCGGCGGATATCGGTCAGCACGTCGTCCAGGTTCGAGATGCCCAGGTCGGGCAGGCCCAGCGAGCCGGCCGCGACGCCGCCGCCCGACAGGTAGATGGCGCGGTAGCCGGCACGCTTGGCCAGCAGGGCGTGGTTGGCGTTGATGGTGCCGACCACCTGCAGCGGATGCTCGTCGGCAAGCGCCTGGCGGAAACGGGCGCCAGCGGAGCGCGCGAGGTCGGAAGCGGAGTAGGTCATGGCGTTTGCGTTGGTGAACAGGACAAGCCGGATACTGCAAGGGATGTGCCAGAGGCTGCCGGCACACCCCGGAAAACCCGCGATCCCTTGCCAATACTAGCGTGGCGGGCGAAGCGGGGGACCGCACCTGATGCGCCATGCAAGGTTTTCATCACAATTGAAATCCAAACCCTGTGTTTTGGAATGCAAAGTTGAAATCCGGTGCGCCGTGGCGGACAATGTGCCAGCACTGTACGCCTGTTCGACCCGCGTTTCATCACGCTTTCCTACTGCACCGCATCATGGCTCCTCCCGTTTCCGCGCAAGG
This sequence comes from Cupriavidus taiwanensis, assembly GCF_900249755.1. Classification (NCBI taxonomy): domain Bacteria; kingdom Pseudomonadati; phylum Pseudomonadota; class Betaproteobacteria; order Burkholderiales; family Burkholderiaceae; genus Cupriavidus; species Cupriavidus taiwanensis. The sequence continues at coordinate 1,948,706 of NZ_LT976853.1, read as the reverse complement.
CCGCCCGCGCATCTGGGCGATCGGCATCAGCCGCCTCGCGCGCGCCTTTGCCGACCTGATCCCGGCCTACGCCGACCGCGCCGAATTCCGCATCGTCGGCAAGGGTTTCGAGGCCGCCGCCAGCGCCGTGGCGCGCGAGGCGCGCGAAGGCCGGCTCGACGTGGTGGTGGCGGGCGGGTCCAACGGCGCGTACCTGCGCCAGCATGTGGACGTGCCGGTGGTGCTGGTCAAGGTCACCGGCTTCGACGTGATGAGCGCACTGGCCACGGCGCGACGCATCTCGCCGCGGGTGGCGCTGGTCACGCACGCGGCAACGTATGCCGAGGTCGATGAATTCGTGCGCGCGTTCTCGCTGTCGGTGCCGGCCTACACCTACCTGACCGAGGATGACGCCGTGGCGCGCGTCAAGGCGCTGAAGCAGGAGGGCATCCAGGTGGTGGTCGGCCCAGGCCTGGTGACCGACCTGGCCGACCGCCATGGCCTGACCGGCGTGTTCCTGTACTCCGGCAACTCGGTGCGCATGGCGCTGGAAGACGCGATCGAGGCCGCGCGCCTGCGCCGCATCGAGGCCACCCGGCGCGACTACGTCAACACCATCCTGGCGCACCTGAACGAGGGCGTGGCGGCGGTCGACGCGCAAGGGCGCATCCAGTCGTTCAACCCGGCGATGGAACGCTTCCTCGGCACCTCGGCCGCCGCCGCGGTGGGGCGCAAGCTGCAGACGCTGGCGCCGAGCCTGGCGCTGGAAGGCGTGATGCAGAGCGGCGACAAGGAGCTCGAGGCGATCCACAAGCTGGGCGACAAGATGGTGGTGGTCAACCGCATTCCCATCCTGGGCGAGGGCGGCACCAGCGGCGCGGTGCTGACCATCCAGGACGCCAGCGCGATCCAGCGCGTCGACCGCAACCTGCGTTCGCGCAGCCGCGCGCGCCCGGCGGCGGTGCGCTACAGCCTGGACGACCTGGCCGGCAACTCGGCGGCAATGGCGGCCTTGCGCGAACTGGCGCGGCGCTACGCCGCGGTCGATTCCACCGTGCTGATCGGCGGCGAGAGCGGCACCGGCAAGGAGGTGCTGGCGCAGGGCATGCACGATGCCAGCCCGCGCCGCGCGTTCCCGTTCGTCGCGGTCAACTGCGCCGCCTTTCCCGAGGCGCTGCTGGAAAGCGAGCTGTTCGGCTATGAAGAGGGCGCCTTCACCGGCGCGCGCCGCGGCGGCAAGGCCGGCCTGTTCGAATCGGCCCACAACGGCACGCTGTTTCTCGACGAGGTGGGCGACATGCCCCCTGCGCTGCAGACGCGCCTGCTGCGCGTGCTGCAGGAAAAACAGGTGCTGCCGATCGGCGGGCTCGACGCGGTGCCCGTAAACGTGCGCGTGATCGCCGCCACCCACCGCGACCTGGCCGCGATGGTGCGCGACGGCAGCTTCCGGCAAGACCTGTACTACCGCCTCAACATCCTGCGCATTGCCATGCCGCCGCTGCGCGAGCGCGCCGAAGACCTGCCCGAACTGGCCGAGCTGCTGTACCGCCGCGCGCAGGACCGGCTCGGCCTGGAACGCCCGCAGCGCCTGCCCGCGGCGGCGCGCGCGCGGCTGGCGCGCTACCGCTGGCCCGGCAATATCCGCGAGCTGGAGAACGTGACCGAACGGATCGCGGTGCTGGTCGCCGGCCGCCGGCTCGACGGCGACGCCCTGCAGTGCGAACTGCAGGCGGCGGCGCCGGAGCTGTTCGGCGAGGCCGCGCTTGCCGCTGAACGCGAAGCCGCGCCTGCGGCGCCGCCCGCACGCGCGCGCCGCTCGCTGGCGCGCGTCAAGCAATCCAGCGAAGTCGACCATATCCGCCGCGTGCTGGAGGAGTGCGGCGGCGACCGGACCGCCGCCTGCCATATCCTCGGCATCAGCCCGACCACGCTGTGGCGGCGGCTGAAGGCAGCGTAGCTGGCCTGGCTAGCCGGCAGGGCTGGCCCGGCGGAACGGAATCGGCTGCAGCCCCTTGCCCTGCAGCCATTCGGCATTGAACAGCCGTGCCAGGTACAGGTCGCCGCGGTCGCACAGCAGCGTCACGATGGTGTGCCCCGGCCCCATCTCGCGCGCCAGCGCCACCGCGGCGCCGACGTTGATGCCGGACGACCCGCCCACGAACAGCCCTTCCTCGCGCAGCAGCCGGTAGACCATGTCGACGCAGGTCTGGTCGTCGATGCGCACGGCATCGTCGATCGGCGTGTCCTGCAGGTTGGCGGTGACGCGGCTGGAGCCGATCCCTTCGGTGATCGAGCTGCCTTCGGCCTTGACCTCGCGGTGCTTGACGAAGTGGTACAGGCCGCTGCCGTGCGGGTCGGCCAGCACGATGCGCACGCCGGGCTTGTGTTCCTTCAGGCAGCGCGCGATGCCCGCCAGCGAGCCGCCGGTGCCGGTGGCGCAGGTGAAGGCGTCGATATGGCCGGCGGTGGCTTGCCAGATCTCGGGGCCGGTGGTTTCGTAGTGGGCCTGGCGGTTGGCCAGGTTGTCGAACTGGTTGGCCCAGATCGCGTTGTCGGTTTCGTCGGCCAGCCGGCCGGCAATCTTCTGGTAGTTGCCGGGATCGGCGTAGGGCCTGGCGGGTACCGCGCGCACTTCGGCGCCAAGCATGCGCAGCCGCTCCATCTTTTCCGGCGATTGCGTGTCGGGAATCACCACGATGCAGCGGTAGCCGCGCGCCGCGCACAGGTGCGCCAGGCCGATGCCGGTATTGCCCGCGGTGCCTTCGATCACCGTGCCGCCCGGCTTCAGCAGCCCGCGCCGCTCGGCGTCGCGGATGATGTAGAGCGCCGCGCGGTCCTTGACCGAGCCGCCGGGATTGAGGAATTCCGCCTTGCCGTAGATGTCGCAGCCGGTCTCGGCGCTCAGGCCGGCCAGCCGGATCAGCGGCGTGTGGCCGATGGTGCCGGCAAATCCATCCCTGACTTCCATGGTGCACTCCTGCCGCGCCCGGGGCGGGCGTCACCTTGAGTGATAGATCGGTGCGGCGGGAATGACAAGCGGGGAGGGCGGCGGCAGGTGCGCGGCAACGCCGGGGAAGTGACCGGATCGCCTTGCACTCAGGCGGCGCTCAGGCTGCGCTCAGGCGGCATTAAGCCAGCGGAAGCTGAAATCGCCTTCGACGAAGTCGGCGCGCGCGGCGTGGAAATCGCGCATATAGGGCCGGTTCAGGTGCGATTCGAGCGCGCGCTTGGAGTCCCAGACCATGTAGATGACGAACACCCGCGCATCCTCGGCGTCCTGCCCGACGTGGTAGTCCAGGCAGCCGGGCTCGGTCAGCCCGCGCGAGCGCAGCGCAGCGAGCTGGGAGACCAGCGCGTCGCGGCGGTGGGTCTTGGCACGGGCGATGCCGACTAGCGTGTACGTTCCGGACATGGGTGAACGGGGGCGACTGGCTGGCGTCTGTGAGCACTGGGCCAGCCATTGTAGCGGCGGCCATGGCCGCGCCGGCAATGCCCGACGGCGCCGTCCGGGCATTCGGGCGGCGCTTGACAAGGGTGCGCGGCACGGTTCCTGCGGCTGCGGCCGGCGCTCAAGTTATGCCCGCCCGTGCCGATAGCCGGGACGACAACAAGAAAACCATCATCCGAGGGGGTGGCGCATGCTGAGACGCATTGGCACGGAGCAATTGCAGGTCGGGATGTTCGTCGCCCGGCTGGGCGGGCCCTGGATCAACCACCCGTTCTGGCGCGCGAAGTTCCTGGTCGCCAGCGACGAGCAGGTGCGGCAGATCCGGTCCGCGGGCGTAAAGGAAGTCTGGATCGATCTCCTGAAGGGCCGCAATGTGCCGGCGCCGGAAGAGGCGGAAGCCGCCGCGGCCCCGGCCGTCCCGGCACCGAAACCTGCGTCCGGACCGGATGGCCCGGCTGCCGTGCCGCCGCCCGCCACGCTCGAAGCCGAGATCATGCATGCGCGCGAACTGCTCCAGTCCGGCAAGGCCGTGATCGGCTCGATGTTTGCCGACGTGCGCATGGGGCGGGCGCTCGAGGTCAGCGGCGCGCTGCTGCTGGTCGACGCGGCCTCGCGCTCGCTGTCGCGCCATGGGCAGGCGCTGCTGGCGCTGGCGCGGCTCAAGGCGCGTGGCGACGACAACTACCTGCATGCCTTCGCCGTCTGCGCGCTGATGATCGCGGTCGGCCGCACGCTGGGCCTGCCCGACGACGAGGTGCGCGAGCTGGGACTGGCCGGCCTGGTGCACGACATCGGCAAGCTCACCGTGCCCGGCGCCGCCAACCTCCGCGCCGGCGAACGCACGCCCGAGCAGGACGAGGCCTACCGCCGCCATCCGTCGGCGGGCTACCGCATCCTCAACGAGGCCCGGCTTTACTCCAATATCCCGCTCGATGTCTGCGTCCACCATCATGAGCGCGTCGACGGGCGCGGCTTCCCCTTCGGCCTGATCGGGCGGGAGCTGAGCGTGCACGCCAGGATCGGCGCGGTCTGCGATACCTACGATGCGCTGACCGCCGGCCATCCCGGCCACCAGCCGTGGTCGCCGGCGCGCGCGATGGAATACATGGCGGTGCGCGTCGACACGCTGTTCGACCGCCGCGTGTTCAAGGCCTTCTCGCGCACCGTCGGCATCTATCCGCTCGGCACCGTGCTGCGCCTGCGCTCCAACCGGCTGGCGGTGGTGTGCGCGCAGAACGATGCCGACCCGCTGCGGCCCAGGGTGATGGCGTTCTACTCGGTGGCGCAGTCGCGGCCGGTGCCGCACGAACTGATCGACCTGCGGCACAGCGATGAAACGGTGGTGGCGTTCGAGAATGCGGCGGAGTGGGGCTTTACGGATGAGCAGTTGCTGGAGCTGTACGCCCCGGCGGTCTGAGCGCACACGACGCGCGGCATTATCCCGCCAGCCATTGGCCCTGGCCGAGCCGCCCATGCAGGAAATCCCCCAGCGCCCGCACGCGCGCGCTGTGGCGCAGGTCCGGATGGGTCAGCACCCACAGGTCGGTATCCATGGCGGCATCCGGCGGCGCCAGCCGCACCAGCGCCGGGTCGTCCCCGGCCAGCAGGCACAGCAGCATGCCGGCGCCCATGCCGTGCCGGACCGCATCGGCCATCGCCACCAGGCTGTCGGCGCTGACCACGCGGCGCGGCTCGGTCACGTGGTCGCGGATCCAGCGCGCCTGCGCCAGGTGTGACAGGGCATCGTCCGGCACCACCCAGTCATAGGCGGCCCAGTCCGCCAGCGCGGGGCTGTCGGCTTGCGCCGGCAGGCCCAGCTGCTGCAGGTAGCTTCGCGCCGCGTATGGCGCCGTCTGCAGCCGGCCGATGCGGCGGCCCACCAGGTACTCCGGCGGCGCGTTGGCCGGGCGGATCGCCACGTCGGCCTCGCGCCGGCTCAGGCTGAGGAAGCTGTTGTTGACTACCAGCTGCAGCTGGATGCGCGGATGCAGCGCGCGGAATTCGGCGAACAGCGGCATCAGCAGCGCGCCCAGCAGCGTGTCGGTGGTGGTCACGCGCAACGGGCCGCTTAGCTGGCTGTCGAGGCCGGAGAGCTGGCGCTGCGCCGCGTCGATCTGTTCGCCCACGCCGGCCAGCCGTTGCGCCAGCGCCTCGCCGGCCGGGGTCATGGCGTAGCCGGTGGCGTGGCGCTCGAACAGCAGGGTGCCCAGGGTCTCTTCCAGCCGGGCCAGGCGGCGCAGCACCGTCGAGTGGTTGACGTGCAGCGCGCGCGCGGCGCCGGCCAGCGAGCCGGACTGGCCCACGGCAAGGAAGTACTTCAGGTCGTCCCAGTCTGCTTCCTGCATGTTTGCATAGCCCTTTTGCAGATTTCGCCAGTTTGCGTGCGGATCCGCACAGCCTACAGTGGCTGGACGCCGCCGGCAACGGGTGCCGGGGCGGCGCAATGAGGAGAACAACATGGCAATGGCGTGGACGCTGCTGGTGCTGGCCGGACTGATCGAGATCGTGATGGCGCTGGCGCTCAGGCATACCGATGGCTGGACCCGCCTTGGCCCGACGGCGCTGGGCATCGGCGCCGCGCTGGCCAGCATTTACCTGCTCAGCGCGGCCTTGCGGCACCTGCCGGTGGGGACGGCCTATGCAATCTGGACCGGGATCGGCGCGATCGGCGTGACGCTGATCGGCATCCTGTTCCTGGGCGAGAGCGCGTCGCCGCTGCGGCTCACGCTGATCGGGCTGATCTTCGTCGGCATCGGCGGGCTGAAACTGCTGCCGGCGTAGCCTGCATCGGTCGCGGTGCGCAGCGGTGGCGGACGCGTTCGGTACACTACTGGCCAAAACCCAAGGCCAGAGTCGCCCCGCCATGAATTTCGATGCCCTGCTGGAGCTGTTCCAGCAACGTATTCCTGCCCATCCGTGGGCGCAGATCGCGCTGTACCTGGTCGCGCTGGTGCTGATCGCCGCGCTGGCGCAGTGGCTGTTCGGCCGCGTGATGTCGCGCATCGCCCACCGGTTGCTGAAAGTATGGGGCAAGGCGCCGTGGAGCACGGCGCTGACGCGCCATCGCGCCTACCGCCGCTTCGGCTACGCGGTGGGCTTTGCCGTGATCACCGTCGGCATTGGCGAGGTCCCGCACATGGGCCGCTACGCGGTGGCGATCGAGCGCCTGGCGCATGCCGGGCTGTGGGTGTGCTTCTTCCTGATGCTGGGCGGCGTGCTGGGTGCCTGGCAGGACGTGTATGCCAGCAGCCGCCGCGCCCAGACGCGTTCGATCAAGGGCTATATCCAGGTGGGACGGCTGGGGCTGGGGCTGGTGTGCGCGGTGCTGGTGCTGTCGATCCTGATCAACCGCTCGCCGCTATGGATGCTGTCGGGCCTGGGCGCGCTGTCGGCGGTGCTGCTGCTGGTGTTCAAGGACACGCTGCTGTCGCTGGTGGCGAGCACGCAGCTGACCTCCAACGACATGCTGCGCATCGGCGACTGGATCGAGATGCCCCAGTGCAATGCCGACGGCTACGTCAAGGACATCGCGCTGCATACGGTCAAGGTGCAGAACTGGGACAACACCGTGACCACGGTGCCGACCTACAAGCTGTTTTCGGAGAGCTACCGCAACTACCGGCAGATGTTCGAGTCCGGCGCGCGCCGGATCAAGCGCACCTTGCGGCTGGACGCGGGCAGCGTGCGCTTCCTGGAGGACCGCGAGGTGCACGCGCTGATGCGCTTCCGCCTGCTGCACGACTACCTGGAAGAAAAGCAGGCCGAGGTCGACGAGGCCAACCGGCTGCTGATCGCCGCGGGCAACGACCCGGTCAACCGGCGCCGGCTGACCAATATCGGCACCTTCCGCGCCTATGGCATCGCCTACCTGAAGGCGCACCCCGAGATCCACCACGACCTGCTGCTGAACGTGCGCATGATGGAGCCCGATTCGCAGGGCATTCCGGTCGAGATCTACTGCTTCACCGCGCTGACCGCGTGGATGGACTACGAGCGCATCCAGGGCGATGTGTTCGACCACCTGCTGGCGATCCTGCCGGAACTGGGCCTGCGGCTGTACCAGGCGCCGTCGGGCGCCGACCTGAACGGCGTGCGCATCGCGCCGGTGCTGGCCGCGGCGCAGGTGGCGGCGGCGCAGGCGGTGCAGCATGCCCCGGCCCACGGCGCCGCCGCGGGCAGCCATCCGATGTAGCGGGCCGCGTTCCGGCGTTTTAGTGATCCGGCGTTTTAGCGTTTCGGTGGCTCAGCCCACCGCGCGCGGCCGCACGCGGCTGGCGGCTTCCTTGGCGCGCGTGCGCGCGGTGTCGATGTCGTCGGCATACGCCAGCGCCACGCCCATGCGGCGCCTGGCGAAGCTCTCCGGCTTGCCGAACAGCCGCAGCTCGGTCTGCGGCACGCGCAAGGCCTGGTCGACGCCGTCGAAGACCACGCCCTGCGCCTCCACGCCGCCGTAGATCACGGCGCTGGCGCCGGGGCTGCGCAGGCTGGTGTCGACCGGCAGGCCGAGGATGGCGCGCGCATGCAGCTCGAACTCGTTCTGCCATTGCGTGGCCATGGTGACCATGCCGGTGTCGTGCGGGCGCGGGCTGACCTCGCTGAACCAGACCTGCTCGCCCTTGACGAACAGCTCCACGCCGAACAGGCCCATGCCGCCCAGGTCCGCCGTGACCGCCTGCGCGATGCGCTGGGCGCTGGCCAGCGCCGCCGGGTGCATCGGCTGCGGCTGCCAGCTCTCGACATAGTCGCCGCTGACCTGCACGTGGCCGATCGGCGCGCAGAACTGCGTTTCCACCTGGCCGCTGGCGCCGACCGCGCGCACCGTCAGCAGCGTGATCTCGTAGTCGAAATCGATAAAGCCCTCGACGATCACGCGGCCGTGGCTGACGCGGCCGCCGGCCATCGCGTAGTCCCACGCCGCCTTGACGCCCTCGGGGCCGTCGATCTTGCTCTGGCCCTTGCCCGAGCTGCTCATCACCGGCTTGACCACGCACGGGTAGCCGATGCCGCCGTCGATCGCGGCCTGCAGCTCCTCGAGCGAATCGCAGAACTTGTAGGGGCTGGTCGGCAGGCCGAGCGATTCGGCGGCGAGGCGGCGGATGCCTTCGCGGTCCATGGTCAGGCGCGCGGCGCGGGCGGTCGGGATCACGCGCACGGTGCCGGCGGCTTCCAGCGTTTCCAGCATGGGGGTGGCGATGGCCTCGATCTCCGGCACCACCAGGTGCGGCCGTTCGGCCTCGATCAGGGCCTTGAGCTGGTCCGGGTCGCTCATCGCGATGGTGCGCGCGTGGTGCGCGACCTGCTGGCCGGGCGCGTTGTCATAGCGGTCCACCGCGATGGTCTCCACGCCCAGTCGCTGCAGCGCGATCAGCACCTCCTTGCCGAGCTCGCCGGAGCCGAGCAGCATCACTTTGGTGGCGGAGGGGGACAGGGGCGTTCCGAGGGTGGTCATGGCGGCGGCGCAAAGGCGAAGGGAAAACCGCGATTGTACGTGCTGCCGCCCGCGCCGGCGCCGCCGCAACCCTAGTCTTCGGCGTCGCGCGAACCGGTGTGGCGCCGCGCCGCCTCGTCCTTGCGGTCGGCCGCCTCGGCCTGTTCCGGGCTCGACGCGACGCCGTACATGCCGTGGCGCGGCGTGCCCGGCGGCAGGTTGCCGAGATCGGTGGGCTGGTAGGGATGCGGGCCCGGCGGCGGCTGCGAGGTGTCGCTGGACGGATGCGCGCGGCCGGTCAGCTTCTCGTCCTGCGTGACGCTGTGGCCGCCGTAGTGGTAGTCGGTCAGCGATCCTTCATGCGCCGGGGCCGACGGTGCCGGCGCGCCAGAGATATCGGTCACGCGTACCGGAATCGACGGATAGACCTGCTGGGCGCCGGCGATCGCCATCTCGGGCGAATCGAACTCGCCGTCGAGCCGCTCGGGCGCGCCGTTGCCGGTGCGCATTTCCAGATGCCAGCGGCCTTGTTCCGGGCCGCACACCAGGATTTCCTGTTCGGTCGAGGTCATGGGGGCCTCCTTGGGTCTGCGTTGCATCTCTGCGCAGACAGGCATGAACCGTTCCAGCTGCGCGGCCCCGCCGTATCGGCCTGGGCGAGCGCCGCGTGACGCCAGATTTACAATGCGCGCCCGTTCTTACCGCCGCCGCGCTCAGGACGTCGCCATCAACGGCGGCCGCGGCCGCGTCGCCACCGCGAAAGCGATCTGCGCCAGCCCCGCCGCGAGCCCGAGCGCCACCCCGGCCTGCCAGGCCACGGTATAGGAACCCAGCGCGTCATAGACCAGCCCGCCGCCGAAGGCGCCGACAAAGCTGCCGATCTGGTGGCTGAAGAACGCCACGCCGCCCAGCATCGCCTGCCAGCGCAGGCCGAAGGTTTCGGCGATCCAGCCCGACACCAGCGGCGCCACGCCCAGCCACAGGAAGCCCATCACCGCGGCGAACACCAGCGTGCTCTGCGGCGTCGGCGCCGACGAGAAGTACCAGACCAGCGCCAGCGAGCGCAGCGTATAGATGCCGCCCAGCAGCATCAGCTTGTTGTAGCGTCCGCCGGCCCAGCCGAAGAAGATGCTGCCCAGCACGTTGAAGCCGCCGATCACGCCCAGCGCCTCGGCGCTGAGCATCGGGTCCATGCCGCAGACGTCGAGGTACGACGGCAGGTGCGTGGTCAGGAAGACCAGCTGCATGCCGCAGACAAAATACGCCAGCGCCATCACCACGAAGGGTGCGTGGCGCAGCGCGGTGCCCAGCGCCTGGCGCGCGTTGTCCTGGCCGATCCCCGCCGGCATCGCCAGCGGCAGCCGGTCGACACGCCCGGCCGACCACGCCGCCGGCAGCATCACCAGCGCCAGCAGCACGAATGCCGCCAGGCCGGTGCGCCAGCCATAGGTCTGCGTCACCATCTGCCCGATCGGCGCCGCCAGCAAGGCGCCCAGCGAGCCCGCGCCCGACACCAGCCCCAGCACCGTGCTGCGCAGCGCCGCCGGCACCGGCCGCGCCGCCACCGCCATCGCCAGCGCGCTGCCGGTGCAGGCCATCGACGCGCCGATGGCCACGCCCGCTCCCAGCGTGACCCCGACCATGCTGTGCGCAGTCGCCAGCAGCACCAGCCCGATCACGTACAGCAGCGAGCCCGCCATCATCAGCGGGCGGAAGCCGATGCGCGTGGCCCAGGCGCCGGCGAGCGGCTGCAGCAGCCCCCACGCCAGGTTCTGCACGGCGATGGCAACGGTGAAGTCCGACACCGAGATGCCGAGGTCGCGCGTCAGCGGCGGCATGAAGATGCCAAGGCTCTGGCGCAGGCCCATGGCCAGGCTGAGCATCACCGAAGCGCCGAGCAGGATCGGCAGGGCCGGGCGCAGGGCGGCGTAGCGGGAAACAGAAGGGGAAGGGACGGAGGAGGGGGGCACGGTGCGTCTCGTCGCGGCGTTGTCGTTATCGTTGTGAGCCCCGGGCGCGTTCCATGTCTGCAATGTCTGGAATTTAAGCGGGCACTGAATATACCGCAGGGTAAGGCGAGCGTATGCCGCGGCGCCCGGCCGTGTCAATTTGGCATTGGGGCGGGCCGCCTTCCGTTTTGGCGAAGGCGGCACGGTGAGGCGCCTGCGGTGTCAGTCCAGGCTGACCTTCGACGCCCGGATGGTCTCGCCCCAGCGCTGGATCTCGCCGCGCACCAGCGCGGCGAACTTCGGCTGCGGCTCGCCGCCGGCGACGCCGCCCATGTCGCGGAAGCGCGCCACCACCTCGGGGTCGCGCAGGGCCTTGCCCAGCGCCTCCTGCAGCGCCGCGGCAACCGCGGGCGGGGTCTTGGCCGGGGCAAAGAAGCCCAGCCAGCCCATCACCACGAAGTCTTTCACGCCGGCCTGCGCCATGGTGGGCACATCAGGCAGCGCCGGCAGGCGCTCGGCGCTGGTCACCGCCAGCGCGCGCAGCTTGCCGGCGCGGATCTGCGGCAGCGCCTGCGTCAGGTTGTCGAACATGAAGGTGGTCTCACCCGCCAGCACGGAAGTGGTGGCCGGCGTCGAGCCCTTGTACGGCACGTGGATGACCTCGGTGCCGGTGCGCAGCCGGAACAGTTCCGCGGTCAGCTGCGTGGTCTGGCCGATGCCGGCCGAGGCATAGGAATACTTGCCCGGCGACTGCTTGAGCTGCGCCACCAGCTCGGCCACGCTGCGCACCGGCGACTGCGCGCCGACCACCAGCACGTTGGCGAACGAGATCAGATCGGTCAGCGGCAGGAAGTCCTGCGGCTGGTAGGACAGCTGCTTGTAGGCGCTGTAGTTGATCGCATGCGAGCCGGTATTGCCGACCAGCAGCGTGTAGCCGTCCGGCGCCGCGCGCATGAAGGCCTGCGTGCCGATGATGCCGCCGCTGCCGGGCTTGTTGTCGACCACCACGGGCTGGCCCAGCATGGCCGACAGCTTTTGCGCGACCAGCCGCGTCGGGATATCGGTGGTGCCGCCGGGCGCGCCGGGCACGATGATGGTGATGGGCCGCTCGGGCCAGGGTGCGGCATGGGCGATGCAGGGCAGCGCCGCGGCCGTGGCCAAGAGCAGGGCTGCGCTGGTCTGGGGCAGCGATGCGGGCAGCTTGGGTGTCATGGGTCTCCTCCATATTGTGGTCTGTGTGCTGCAGGGCGAAGCAAGAACGGCCGGCTTGCGGCCGGCCGTTCTCAGGGCAGGGCGGGCGCTTTCACTTGCCCGTCCACACCGGCTTGCGCTTCTCGGCGAAGGCGGCCGCGCCTTCGCGCGCGTCGGCGGAAGTGAAGACGGGGTCGATCAGGGGCTTTTGCCGCACGAACATTTCCTCGCGGGTCCAGTCGCCGGACTGCGCCACCACCTGCTTGCTGGCGGCAATCGCCAGCGGCCCGTTGGCGCCGACCGCATCGGCCAGCTGCAGCGCGGCGTCGAGCGCGCCGCCGGCATCGGTCAGGCGGTTGACCAGGCCCAGGTCGTAGGCACGCTCGGCCGGCAGCATGTCGCCGGTCAGCGCGTATTCCATCGCCACGTGGTACGGCACGCGGCGCGGCAGGCGGATCAGGCCGCCGGCGGCGGCGGCCAGGCCGCGCTTGACTTCGGGCAGGCCGAACTTGGCCGCGCGCGACGCCACCACCAGGTCGCACGCCAGCACCAGCTCGAAGCCGCCGGCCAGCGCATAGCCCTCGACCGCGGCAATCAGCACCTTGCGCGGCGGCTGCTCGGTCACGCCGCCAAAGCCGCGGCCGGGAATGCTGGGGCGCTTGCCGGCCAGGAAGCCCTTCAGGTCCATGCCGGAGCAGAAGGTGCCGCCGGCGCCCGTCAGCACCGCCAGGCTCAGGTCATCGCGCGCGTCCAGCTCATCCAGCGCGGCGGCGATCGCCGTGGCGGTCTCGAAGTCCATCGCATTGCGGGCCTCGGGACGGTTGATGGTCAGCACCATCACGTTGCCGCGGATTTCCTTCAGCAGCGTATCGCTCATCGGTTGTCTCCTGTGTGGTGGGGCCGGTTCAGCGCGGGGCCATGCGGATGGCGCCGTCCAGGCGGATGGTTTCGCCGTTGAGCATGGGGTTCTCCAGGATGTGCAGCGCGGTCGACGCGTATTCGTCCGGCGCACCCAGGCGCGCCGGGTGCGGCACCATGGCGCCGAGCGAGGCGCGCACGTTCTCGGGCAACTTGGCCAGCAGCGGCGTGTCGAACAGCCCCGGGGCGATGGTGCAGACGCGGATCGCGCGCTGCGCCAGGTCGCGCGCGGCCACCAGTGTCATGCCGACGATGCCGGCCTTGGCCGAGGCATAGGGAATCTGGCCGATCTGGCCTTCATAGGCGGCCACCGACGCGGTCAGCACGCAGGCGCCGCGCTCGCCGTCGACCAGCTCGTTCTTCGCCATGCGCGCGGCGCCCAGGCGCAGCGCGTTGAAGGTACCGATCAGGTTGATGCGCACGATCGACTCGTACTTTTCCAGCGAACCGGGCGAGCCGTCTTTCTCGACCACGCGCACCGGGCCGCCCAGGCCGGCGCAGTGGATCAGCGCGCGCAGCGGGGCGATGGCCTCGGCGGCGTCGTAGACCGCGTTCATCTGGTCGGTGTCGGTGACGTCGGCCTTGAGGAAGCGGACCTTGCCGCCGAACTCGTCGACCACGGCGTTGCCGCGCTCTTCCGACAGGTCGGCGATGACCACGTCGACGCCGCGCTCCACCAGGCGCCGCACGCAGGCCAGGCCCAGCCCGGAAGCGCCGCCGGTGACGACGGCGGACATATTGGTCAGTTTCATGTTGTGTCTCCTTGCTTGGGGATCGGGATGGAGGATCGGGATGGGCTGCTTACAGGCGCTCGATGATGGTGGCGTTGGCCATGCCGCCGGCTTCGCACATCGACTGCAGGCCGTAGCGCTGGCCGCTGTCTTCCAGCGCATGCAGCATGGTGGTCATCAGCCGCACGCCCGAGGCGCCCAGCGGATGGCCCAGCGCAATCGCGCCGCCGCGCGGGTTCAGCTTTGCCGGGTCGGCGCCGAGCGCGCGCTGCCAGGCCAGCGGCACGCAGGCAAAGGCTTCGTTGATTTCGTAATGGTCGATCTGCTCCAGCTTCAGGCCGCTCTTCTTGATGGCGCGCTGGCTGGCGGGGATGGGGGCGGTCAGCATCGCGATCGGATCGTCGCCGCAGACATCGAACGCGACGAAGCGCGCGCGCGGCTTCAAACCCAGGCGCTGCGCCATCGCTTCGCTCATCAGCAGCATGGCGGCGGCGCCGTCGCTGATCTGCGAGGCATTGCCTGCGGTCACGTTCCAGCCGATCTGCGGGAAGCGCGTGCTGAGCTCGTCGTTGCGGAACGATGCCTGCAGCGTGCCCAGCTTCTCCACCGAGGTGCCGGGGCGGATGGTCTCGTCATGCTCGACCACGCCGTTGGGCGTGCTGATGCCCAGGATCTCGCGACGGAACGCGCCGCTTTCGCGCGCCGCGGCGGCCAGTTCGTGCGAGCGGGCCGAGTAGGCGTCCATCTGCCCGCGCGACAGTTCGTATTTGGCCGCCACCAGCTCGGCCGCGACGCCCTGCGATACCAGCCCCGGCGCGTAGCGCGCTTCCATCGACGGGCCATACGGGTTCTGGCCGATGCGCGCCGAGCCCATCGGCACCCGGCTCATCGACTCGATGCCGCAGGCGATGACGATGTCATAGGCGCCGGCCATGATGCCCTGCGCGGCAAAGTGCACCGCCTGCTGGCTCGAGCCGCACTTGCGGTCGATGGTGGTCGCCGGCACGTGCTCGGGGAACCCCGCCGCCAGCCACGCGACGCGGCCCGGGCCGGCGGATTGCTCGCCCGCCTGCGTCACGCAGCCGGTGATGACGTCGTCGACCAGCCCCGGGTCCAGTTTGTTGCGCTCGACCAGGCCCTTGAGCACCTGCGCCAGCAGTTCGGTGGCATGGAGTTCGGTGAAGGCCGAGCCCGGCTTGGAGCGGCCCATCGGGCTGCGGATGGCGTCGACGATGACGGCTTGTTGCATGCGGAGTCTCCTGAGAACTGAGTGATGCGGGTCGTGGCTGGAATATTGAGACGTCTGTACCGAAAAGTGCTCGTCCGATACGATGAATTGGGATTCTGGCGTCAGAAAATAATCATGTAAACGCAAAATCCATGGTTTGACTTTGCAAAACGCGAAGGGCAACATCCGGGTTTTGAGACGCGCGTATCAAAAAACTCCAGATTCAGGCCCGCCGATGACGAATGCTCCACATGCCTCCGTGCCCCCGCCTGCCGCCGATGCCGACGGCGAGGCACGCCTTGTCAGCGCGCTGGCACGCGGCGTTTCCATCCTCAACTGCTTCTCGCCGACGGTGCAGGAGCTGAGCAGCCGCGAGCTGATGGAGCGCACCGGCCTGGCCAAGCCCACGCTGTTCCGGCTGCTCGACACGCTGTGCGAACTGGGCCTGCTGCATTACTCGGAGCGGCTGTCGCGCTATGTGCCGGGCGTCGGGCTGATCAACCTGGCCGCCCCGGCACTGGCGCGCATGACGATCCGCCAGCTGGCGCGGCCGGCGATGCAGGAACTGGCCGACCACATCGCCGGGCAGGTCGAGCTGATCGTCGGCAGCGGCCAGGCGCTGACCTACGTCGAGATCGCGCAGGGCACCGGCAGCCATGTATTCCGGCCCGAGGTCGGCACGCGCGTGTCGATGTCCCGCACCGGCTCTGGCCGCGCCTACCTGCTGCGGCTGGACCCGGCCGAGCGTGAGGCTTACCTCGCCCAGCTGCGCGCCACCGATCCGCCGCGCGCCGACTGGCTGCAGGCGCGCCTGGCCGATGCCGCCGGGGACCTGCAGGAGCATGGCTTCTGCCGCGGCCATCGCGACCTGCACCGCGAGGTGGAATCGGTCGCCGTGCCGTTGCGCACGCGCCGCGACGGCGAGGCCTGGATCTTCGCCGCGTCGGTGCCGGTGTTCAGCCAGCAGAGCAAGCAGCTGGAAACGGACATCGGCCCGCGCCTGGTCAGCCTGGTGCGCAATGTCGAAGGCGCGCTGGGCGTCGCGGGCTAGGGTCGCAGCGACTTTTCAGTTGCCTGTAAACACCGGCGTGCGCTTGTCCAGGAAGGCCTGCACCGCCTCGCGGTGGTCGGCGGTCTGGTGCGACAGCGCCTGGAAGCCGGCCGACAGTTCCAGCAGCGTATCCAGCCGGGTATGCATGGCTTCGCGCATCAGGCGCTTGGCCAGCCGCACCGCGTGCGGCGGATTGGCGGCGATGCGGCCGGCCAGCTCATAGGCGGTGGGCAGCAGCGCCTCGGGCGCGACCACGCGCGATACCAGGTTCCATTCGAGCGCCAGTCGGGCGTCGATCGGCTGGCCGGTGAAGGTCATCTCTGCCGCCCGCGACAGCCCGATCACGCGCGGCAGCAGCCACGCGCCGCCATCGCCGGGGATGATGCCGAGCTTGACGAAGGACTCGGCGAACTGCGCGCGCTCCGACGCGATGCGGATGTCGCACATGCAGGCCAGGTCCAGCCCCGCGCCCATGGCCGCGCCGTTGACCGCGGCGATCACCGGCACCTCCAGGTTGAACAGCGCCAGCGGCAGCCGCTGGATGCCGCAGCGGTAGTCCTGGCGGATCTCCATGCCCGGCACCGTGCCGGAAGCCTGGCGCTCCATGTCCTTGATATTGCCGCCCGACGAGAACGCCGTGCCGGCGCCGGTGATCACCACCGCGCGCACGCTGCGGTCGCCGTGGATGCGCTCGATTGCGGCCAGGAATTCCGCCACCGCGGTGTTGCCGGTGAGCGGGTTGCGCCGCTCCGGCTCGTTCATGGTCAGCGTGACGATGTGGTCCTGCTGTTCGTAGAGAAGGAACTGGCTCATGTCGGTGTCTCCGGATATGGGATGCGGGGGCTCTGTCTTGGCTGCCAAGGCTAAGCGACGGCGGCGGGCAGCGTCCAATATTCATTTCTTGTCCGGCGATATCCGCTGGATATTGGTCGCGGGCCCGGCCGCCGCTCCGGCCGTGCGCGTCGCGCGACGCGATCCGGGTTATCCCTGTACCCATAACGCGGGCGCTCGCCGATGATCGATGGGCCCCGGCCACCGCCCGGCATCGCGCAGTTCCGTAATCCTGCAGTCCCGAATTCCAACAAGAATGCCCTCCAGGAGACGATATGAGCCATGCGTTGAAGCCGGCAACGGATCCCGTTGCCGCCGAAGTTGCGACCGCCGTTGCAACTGCTGCCTCCCGATCCCCCGTCACCAGACGCCGTACCCGGACCCGCGCCGCCGCCTGGCTGGCCGCCGCGCTGGCGCTGGCAACGCAGCTGCTGCCCGCCAGCGCCGCGGCGCCGCGCAATGCGGCGGCGCGCGTCGACGGCGCCTTTATCAGCGCCAATGCCAGCACCAGCCGCGACTGGCCCAGCCATGGCCTGGACTATGCCGAAACCCGCTTCAGCCGGCTCAGGCAGATCGATGCCGCCAATGTGCGCAACCTGGGGCTGGTGTGGAGCTATGACCTGGAGTCGACCCGCGGCGTCGAAGCCACGCCGCTGGTGGTCGACGGCGTGATGTACGTGACCGCGTCGTGGAGCGTGGTGCATGCGCTCGATGCGCGCACCGGCAAGCGGCTCTGGAGCTTCGACCCCAAGGTGGACCGCTCGCTCGGCTATCGCGGCTGCTGCGACGTGGTCAACCGCGGCGTGGCGCTGTACCAGGGCAAGGTGTTCGTCGCCGCCTACGATGGCCGGCTGATCGCGCTGGATGCCGCCAGCGGCCGCAAGCTGTGGGAGAAGGACACCATCGTCGACCGCAAGTATTCGTACACCATCACCGGCGCGCCGCGCGTGTTCAAGGGCAAGGTCATCATCGGCAACGGCGGCGCCGAATATGGCGTGCGCGGCTACATCACCGCCTATGACGCCGGCACCGGCGAGCAGAAGTGGCGCTGGTTCACGGTGCCGGGCGACCCCTCCAGGCCGTTCGAGGATGAGTCGATGGCCGCGGCGGCCAAGACCTGGGACCCCAGCGGCAAGTACTGGGAGGCGGGCGGCGGCGGCACGGCCTGGGACACGCTGGCCTTCGACCCCGAGCTGAACCTGATGTACGTGGGCACCGGCAACGGCGCGCCGTGGTCGCGCAGCAAGCGCAGCCCGGCCGGCGGCGACAACCTCTACCTGGCGTCGATCGTCGCGCTCGATCCCGACACCGGCAAATACGTCTGGCACTACCAGGAGACCCCGGGCGACAACTGGGACTACACCTCGACCCAGCCGATGATCCTGGCCGACCTGAAGCTCGACGGGCAGATGCGCAAGGTCATCCTGCACGCGCCCAAGAACGGCTTCTTCTTCGTCATCGACCGCACCAACGGCAAGTTCATCTCGGCAAAGAACTTTGTCGACGTGAACTGGGCCACCGGCTATGACGCCGATGGCCGCCCCATCGAGCGGCCCGAGGCGCGCGCCACCGACAAGCCTTATGACTCGGTCCCCGGTCCGTACGGCGCGCACAACTGGCATCCGATGTCGTTCAACCCGCAGACCGGGCTGGTCTACCTGCCGGCGCAGAACGTGCCGATCAACCTGATGGACGACAAGACCTGGCAGTTCAATGAAGGCAAGCCCGGCACGCCGCATGGCAACGTCGGCTGGAACACGGCCAAGTTCCTCAACGCCGAGCCGCCGAAGAGCAAGCCCTTCGGCCGGCTGATTGCCTGGGACCCGGTGCAGCAGAAGGCCGCGTGGACGCAGGAGCTGGTGTCGCCGTGGAACGGCGGCACGCTGACCACGGCCGGCAACCTGGTGTTCCAGGGCACCGCGGACGGCCGCTTCGTCGCCTATGACGCGCGCAATGGCGACAAGCTGTGGGAATCGCCGACCGGCACCGGCGTGGTGGCGGCGCCGGTCAGCTTCGAGCTCGACGGCAGGCAGTATGTCTCGGTGGCGGTGGGCTGGGGCGGCGTCTACGGGCAGGCGCAGCGCGCCACCAACCGGCAGGGCCCGGGCACGGTCTACACCTTCGCGCTCGGCGGCAAGGCGCCGCTGCCGGCGTTTGCCGAGTACCGCGCGGGCAAGCTGCTGCAGGGCGTCAAGTATGACCCGGCGCTGGTCAAGGACGGCACCGCGCTGTACGTCAGCAACTGCGTGCTGTGCCACGGCGTGCCCGGCGTGGACCGCGGCGGCAATATCCCCAACCTGGGCTATATCGACGCCGCCTTTATCGAGAACCTGGACAAGGTGGTGTTCAAGGGTCCGGCGATGGCGCGCGGCATGCCGGACTTCACCGGCAAGCTGACGCCGCAGGACGTCGAGAAGATCAAGGCCTTTATCCAGGGCACCGCGGACGCGGTGCGGCCCAAGCCCTGAGCACAGCGCAGGGCCGGGGCTCGGTCCTCGGCGTGGAAGCCAGTCGCCTCGACGATCGGCTTCCACGCACCGCGCATTCAGTTTCCTGGGCGTGGCGATGATTTTTTTGCAAATCGCGCCAACTGACTGGCACAGCCGGCGCAATGCCGGCAGAATCCGGACAGTAGCGGCCGCTATCGTGCGATGTTGCCCGGTATTGTCCGCTGAAGGATTCCCGACCATGACCACCGCCCCGACTCTCCAGCTCCGACCCACCTCCGTCCCTGAAACCCGGCCCGCCATGCGCCGCCAGGCCGGCTGGCACCTGCCGGCCGCGAGCCCGGGCAACGGTTGATGGGGGCGGGCATGGCGCTGCCGCTGCTGATTGCGCTGCCGCTGCTGGCCGCGGCGCTGACGTGGTTGGTCGGCATGCGCGCGCCGCGGCTGCTGGCGCCGGCCATCATCGGCCTGCCGCTGGCCGCGCTGTTGCTGCTGCTGAGCCTGCGCGGCGAGGTCTTCGCACAGCCCGGGCACGCACTCGGCTGGCGCGTGGCGTGGCTGCCCGCGCTCGGGCTGGACCTTTCGCTGCGGCTCGACGGCCTGGCCTTCCTGTTCGCGCTGCTGGTGCTGGGCGTGGGGCTGCTGGTGATCCTGTACGCGCGCTACTACCTGGCGCGCAATGAATCGGCGGTGCGCTTCTTCTGCCTGCTGCTGCTGTTCATGGCGGCGATGCTGGGCGTGGTGCTGGCCGGCAACCTGCTGTTGCTGGTGGTGTTCTGGGAGCTGACCAGCATCCTGTCGTTCCTGCTGATCGGCTTCTGGTCCTGGCGCACCGATGCGCGCCAGGGCGCGCGCATGGCGCTGGCGGTGACCGGCGGCGGCGGGCTGGCGCTGCTGGCGGGGGTGCTGCTGCTGGGCCATATCTGCGGCAGCTTCGAGCTGTCGGTGGTGCTGGCGCAGGCCGGCAAGGTCCAGCACCACCCGCTGTACCTGCCGATGCTGGTGCTGGTGCTGCTGGCGGTGTTCACCAAGTCGGCGCAGTTTCCGTTCAGCTTCTGGCTGCCGCACGCCATGGCCGCGCCCACGCCGGTCTCGGCCTACCTGCACTCGGCCACCATGGTCAAGGCCGGCGTGTTCCTGCTGGCGCGGCTCTATCCGGTGCTGGACGGCACCAACAGCTGGTTCTACCTGGTCAGCATGACCGGGCTGACCACGCTGATCGTCGGCGCCGGCCTGGCGCTGCTGCAGCGCGACCTGAAAGGCCTGCTGGCGTATTCGACCATCAGCCACCTGGGCCTGATCACGCTGCTGTTCGGCCTCGACACCCAGCTCAGCACGGTGGCGGCGATCTTCCACATCATCAACCACGCGGTGTTCAAGGCGTCGCTGTTCATGGCCGCCGGCATCATCGACCATGAAACCGGCACGCGCGACCTGGACCGGCTGCGCGGTCTCGCCCGCTATATGCCGCACACCGCGGTGCTGGCCATCGTGGCGTCGCTGTCGATGGCGGGGGTGCCGCTGTTCAACGGCTTCCTCAGCAAGGAAATGTTCTTCGGCGAGACCCTGGCGCAGGGGCTGCTGGGCGATTTCAACTGGGTCATCCCTGCCGCGGCGACCATGGCCGGGGCGCTGACCATGGCCTATTCGCTGCGCTTTATCTACGGCGTGTTCTTCGGCGGGGGCCGGCCCGATTTGCCCAACTACCCGCCGCACGAGCCGCCGCGCTTCATGAAGGTGCCGGTGGAATTCCTGGTGGTGATCTGCCTGGTGGTCGGGCTGGTGCCGGCCTACACCGTCGGCGACCTGCTGGCGGCGGCGTCGCTGGCAACGCTGCGCGCGCCGCTGCCCGAATACAGCCTGAACCTGTGGCACGGGGTCAACCTGCCGCTGATGATGAGCCTGGTGTCGATGGCGGGCGGCGCGACCCTGTTCTTCCTGCGCCGCGACGCGCTGCGGCGCTGGCAGCAGGCGATCGAGCATATCAGCGCGCGGCGCTCGTTCGAGCATGGCATGCGCGCGCTGGAGCGCTTTGCCGCGGCGGTCACGCGCTGGCTCGAAGACGGCTCGCTGCCGACCTATATCGCCTGGATGCTGCTGGCGATGCTGGCGGTGCCGGCGTATTTCCTGGCCGACCTGGGCACGCTGGCGGGCAGCGTGCCCGGCGGCGCCATCGATCCGATCGGCGCCGCCGCGCTGGCGCTGCTGGCGCTGTGCGCGATCGCGGTGGTGGTGGCGCACCGGCAGCGGCTGCTGGCGCTGGTGCTGCTGAGCGGCTGCGGGCTGATGGTGTCGCTGGCGTTCCTGCGCTTTTCGGCGCCGGACCTGGCGTTGACGCAGATCTCGGTCGAGGTGGTGACGATCCTGCTGCTGGTGCTGGCGCTGTTCTACCTGCCGCGCGAAACCCACGACCGCCCGCGCGCCGGCCGCCGCGTGCGCGATGCCGTGCTGGCGCTGGGCGGCGGCACGCTGCTGGCGGTGGCGGCCTACGCGGTGATGACGCGGCCGTACGACCCGGTGTCGACCTTCTACATCGAGCAGTCGGTGCCGGGCGGCGGCGGGCACAACGTGGTCAACGTGCTGCTGGTGGACTTCCGCGGCTTCGACACGCTGGGCGAGATCTGCGTGCTGCTGGTTGCCGGCCTGGCGGTGCAGGCGCTGCTGAAGGGGATGCGCCTGCCGACGCCGTCGGCGGCGCCGGACGGGCTGCCCTGGACCACCCAGCCGCATCCGCTGCTGCTGGCGATGCTGGCGCGGCTGATGCTGCCGCTGACGCTGCTGGTGGCCGCCTTTATCCTGCTGCGCGGCCACAACCAGCCGGGCGGGGGCTTTATCGCGGCGCTGATCACGTCGGTGGCGCTGCTGCTGCAATACGTCGCCAACGGCGTGCGCTGGACCGAGGCGCGCATCGCTCCGGATTACCGCGCCATCGCCGGCGTCGGCATCCTGGTCGCCGGGCTGACCGGGCTGGGCAGCCTGGCCTTCGGCTACCCGTTCCTGACCACCGCCTTCGGGCACTTCCACCTGCCGGGCATCGGCGAGGTGGAGCTGGCCACGGCCATGATCTTTGACCTGGGAGTGTTCTGCACCGTGACCGGAACCACGCTGGTGATCGTGTCTCACCTGGGCGTGCGCAACCTGCCGCCCGCACAAGCCGCGGAGGAGGACTGATGGCCGCGCTCTACGCCATCGCCATCGGCATCCTGACCGCCGCCGGCATCTACCTGCTGCTGCGCGAGCGCGTGTTCACGGTGGTGCTGGGGCTGACCCTGCTGTCGTATGCGGTCAGCCTGTTCCTGCTCGGCATGGGGCGGCTGTCGATCGGCCGGCCGCCGGTGATTGCGCCCGGGGCCAGCTATGCCGACCCGCTGCCGCAGGCGCTGGTGCTGACCGCCATCGTCATTGCCTTCGGCATGACCGCTTTCGCGGTGGTGCTGGCGCTGCGCTCGCTGGGACTGACCGGCAGCGACCATGTCGATGCCGCCGGCAAGCCCGAGGTGCGCGAGACCCATGCTGCCGAGGGCGGCAGCGCTGGCGTCAGGGAGCCGCACCCATGAACCACGCCGTGCTGCTGCCCATCCTGATTCCCATGTTCGCCGGCGCGCTGCTGACGGCGATGCCGGCCCATCGGCTGCAGGCACAGCGCGTGGCCGGCGCGGTGGCGACGCTGCTGCTGGTGCCGGTGGCCGTGCTGCTACTGCGCCATGCGGCCGGCGGCGACATCACGGTCTACGCCATGGGCAACTGGAGCGCGCCGTTCGGCATCGTGCTGCAGCTGGACCGCACCGGCGCGATGATGCTGGCGCTGACCGCGGTGCTTGCGGTGGCCGCGCTGGCCGCGGCGGGCGACAGCACGCCCCGGCAGGGGCGGCACTTCCACGCGCTGTTCCAGTTCCAGCTGATGGGGCTGAATGGGGCGTTCCTGGCGGGCGACCTGTTCAACCTCTTCGTCTTCTTCGAGATCCTACTGATCGCTTCCTATGCGCTGCTGGTGCACGGGGCGGGGCGCGCGCGCGTCGGCGCCGGCCTGCACTACGTGATCCTGAACCTGGTGGCGTCGTCGTTCTTCCTGGTCGCGATCGGCGTGCTGTACGGGCTGTCGGGCACGCTCAACATGGCGCACCTGGGCCTGCGGCTGGCCGGGCTGCCGGCGCAGGACCTGCCGCTGGCGGTGGCCGCGGGCGCGATGCTGATGCTGGTGTTCGCGCTCAAGGCTGCGCTGTTCCCGCTGTACTTCTGGCTGCCGCGCGCCTACGCCAGCGCGGCGGGACCGGTGGCGGCGCTGTTCGCCATCATGACCAAGGTCGGCATCTACGCGATGCTGCGTTGCGACGCGCTGATCTTCGGCGGCGCGCAGGGGCTGCTGGGGCCGTTCCTGCATGACTGGGTGTTCGCGCTGGCGCTGGCCACGCTGGCGGTCGGCGCGCTGGGCGCGCTGGCCGCCACCGCGCTGCGCAGCATGACCAGCTACCTGGTGGTGGCGTCGGTGGGGCTGCTGGCGGCGTGCGTGTCGATGCAAAGCCAGGCCGGCTGGGCCGCGGCGCTGTACTACCTGCTCAGCACCACGCTGTGCACCGCCGCGCTGTTCCTGCTGGCCGATGCGCTCGAGCCCGAAGCCGCGCGCACCGACGGTACGCCGGTGATCGCCTCGCGGCTGGCGGGGCTGCTGTACCTGGTCGGCGTGATCGCGGCGGTGGGCTTGCCGCCGCTGTCGGGCTTCCTCGGCAAGCTTATGATCCTGCGCGCCACGCCGGCGCCGTGGATGCCGGTGCTGTGGCCCGCGGTGCTGGGCTCCAGCCTGCTGCTGCTGATCGCCGTCTCGCGCACCGGCACGCGGCTGCTGTGGCGCCTGCCGCATGAAGCGCAGCGCGTGGCCGAAGGCGCCGAATACCTGGATGAGGACCACCCCGGCGCGGCGCGCCTGCGGGTGCGCCCGGATGCGCGCAAACTGGCCTGCTGCCTGCTGCTGCTGGCGGGCAACCTGGCGCTGACCGTCGGCGCGCGCCCGGTCAGCGACTACGTCGCGGATGCCGCCGCGCAACTGCTGGACCGCGCCGCCTACCTGCGGGCGGTGCTGCCCGGCGAGCGGGGGTAGGCCATGTTGCGTCGTCTGCTGCCCCATCCCTGGCTGAGCCTGATCCTGATGCTGATGTGGCTGATGCTGGCCCAGAGCATCGCGCCCGGGCACTGGCTGCTGGGTGCGTTGCTGGGCTGGGCCATCGGCCGGCTGGCCGACCGCTGGCTGGTGCTGGGCGCCTTCCGCCTGTCGCGGCCGGACCTGATCTTGCGCCTGAGCTTCCATGTGCTGATCGACATCGTCCGCGCCAACCTGCAGGTGGCCGTGATGGTGCTGGGGCGCACCGCGCGGCTGCGCCCGGCGTTTATCGTGGTCCCGCTCGATGTCGAGCATGAACTGGCGACCACCGCGCTGATCAGCATCGTCTCGCTCAGTCCGGGCACGCTGTGCGCCGAACTGAGCGACGACCGCCGCGCCTTGCTGGTCCATGTGCTGGACCTGGAGGAAGAGGCCGCGCTGGTCGCGCTGATCAAGTCGCGCTATGAAACCCCGCTCAAGGAGATCTTCCAATGCTTGCCATCGTGATTCCGGTCTGCCTGGCAATCCTGGGCCTGGCCTTCCTGCTGACGCTGGGCCGGCTGCTGCGCGGGCCCAGCCTGCCCGACCGCATCGTCGCGCTCGACACGCTCAACATCAACGCCATCGCGCTGATCGTGGTGATCGGCATCAGCCTGGACTCGGCGGTGTTCTTCGAGGCCGCGCTGCTGATCGCGGTGATGGGCTTCGTCGCCACCGTGGCGCTGTCGAAGTACCTGCAGCGCGGCGATATCATCGAATACTAGGAGCCCGGCCCATGCTGCACCCTGTTGCCGAATTCATCGTCTGCGCGCTGCTGCTGGTGGGCAGCGCGTTCATGCTGGTCGGGGCCATCGGCCTGTTCCGGCTGCCGGATTTCTTTATGCGCCTGCATGGGCCGACCAAGTCGACCACGCTCGGCGTGGGCGGCGTGGTGCTCGCGTCGGTGGCGTACTTCAGCTTCCGCGGCGACGCCAGCCTGCATGAACTGCTGGTGACCGCCTTCCTGTTCCTGACCGCGCCGATCAGCGCCCACATGCTGGCCAAGGCCGCGCTGCAGCGGCAGTTGCCGGTGGATCCGCGCACGCGCGGCAGCGGCTGGATGCCGCGCATCCGGGATTAAGGGCAAGCCGGCGCTGGCGCGGTCCGGCCGCCTATTTCTCCTCGATGCGCGCGCGCAGCCGTTGCGCGTCGAAGGGCGCCTTGACCTTCTTGTCGTTATCGAAATAACAGTAGATGTCCCGATGCGCGGCGGCGCGGGGCCGCTTCGGCGAGATCCGCTGCGCATCGGCCGGCTCCTGTCCGTTGGCCCACCTGACCAGCCGCGCGGCCCAGCGGTCCAGCGCGGCATCGGAATAGGCGCCGCCATACAGCGTCTGCGTACCATGCAGGCGCAGGTACAGGAAGTTGCTGGTGACATCCTCCGCAT
The DNA here is from genome assembly GCF_900249755.1 of Cupriavidus taiwanensis. Taxonomy (NCBI): domain Bacteria; kingdom Pseudomonadati; phylum Pseudomonadota; class Betaproteobacteria; order Burkholderiales; family Burkholderiaceae; genus Cupriavidus; species Cupriavidus taiwanensis. The sequence continues at coordinate 1,922,984 of NZ_LT976853.1, read as the reverse complement.
AAGGCCAGTCGGCGACGGCGTCGGAGATCACCAGCGCTACCCGGTGCCGGCGCAACAGGGCAGGGAACTCCGGCGTGCAGAAGCTGGCGTGGCGGATTTCCACCGCATGCCGGATCGGGCGCCGGCGCCGGGTCTCGAGCCACGGCTCGCCGACCTTGCGGTTGTGCTGCCGCGCCAGCTCGCGGGCACTGTGCGTATCGTGCGGGATCAGCGACAGGAAACGTTCCATGCGCTCCGGGTCGAAGGCAAAGTTGGGCGGAAACTGCCACAGCACCGGCCCCAGTTTTTCCTCCAGCGCCAGCACGCCGGACGCAAAGAAATTGGCCATCGCAGGCAGTGACGAGTCGTCGCGAAAGCGCAGCATGTGGGTCAGATAGCGCGGCCCCTTGACGCTGAAGACGAAGCCCGGCGGTGTGGCCGCGTGCCAGGCGCGATAGCTTTTCGGCGTCTGCAGCGCGTAGTGCGAGCCGTTGATCTCGATGGTCTCGACCGCGCGCGACGCGTATTCGAGCTCGCGCCGCTGCGCCAGCCCGTCGGGATAGAACACGCCGCGCCAGCCGGCATAGCGCCAGCCTGAGATGCCGATCCGGATCATCGCCTGCCCTGGTCTGTACTTTTTGCAACCGGCGGCCCCGCGGTTCATGCCATTGACACCAAAGTTTCGTCGCAGGAGCCTGTCGAGGCCATTTCCGCAAGATTCGGGCCTTGCGCAGACATCCCGCCTTTACCGCATTTCAATACCGGCCCGGCGTCTCTTGACGCCGTTTTTATGTCGAAGTCCATATCGTGGCGGGGCCGTCCGGATCCGGACGTTCTCTCAATCCGCCAACTTCGACCATGAACCTGCTTCACATCCGCGCCGGCCGCCACGCAACGCTGGCCGCGCTTGGCGCTACCCTGTGGCTGGCCAACACCACGCCGGCCCTGGCTCAAGCCACCTCCGACAGCGCGGCCGCCAACCCGGCCCACACCTTCAGCGCCAACCTCGCACTGGCCAGCGACTACCGCTACCGCGGCCTGGCGCAAAGCAACGGCCGCCCCGCGATCCAGGGCGGCTTCGACTACAGCCATGCCAGCGGCTTCTACCTGGGCAACTGGAATTCCAGCATCAGCTGGCTGGGCGACAGCCACCCGGACGTGTCCGCGCCCATCGAGATGGACTTCTACGGCGGCTACCGCCATGCATTTGGCGACAGCGGCTGGAGCACCGACATCGGCGTGCTGCAGTACTACTATCCGGGCAGCTATCCCGACCGCTACACCAGCCCGGACACCACCGAGCTGTACGCGGGGGTCGGCTACGGGCCGGTGACGCTGAAATATTCCTACGCGCCGACCAACCTGTTCGGGCTCGCCGACAGCCGCCACAGCTGGTATGCCGACCTGTCGGCCAACGTTCCGCTCGGGTTCTGGGGCCTGACGCTCAACGCGCATGTCGGCTACCAGAAAGTGCAGGTGGCCGATGCCTCGTACGCCGACTGGAAGCTTGGCCTGACCAAAGACCTGGGCCACGGTTTCGCGCTGGCGCTGGCGTATATCGATACCAATGCCGAGCGCGCGGTGTACACCAGCGCGAAAGGACGCTACCTTGGCCGCGCCACCGTCTGGGGATCGCTGAGCAAGACGTTCTAGCGGGCGCGGTTTACATCGGTCGCGATGTGTCCTACACCCAGTCAGGCGAGCCCGGCGACTTTGCGGCCGGGCCGGGCACGGGGAGGAGGGCGCCATGGGCACGCAACACCAGGACAAAGTCTTTGCGGGGGCGATCCCCGAGATCTATGAGGCCCTGATGGTGCCGATGATCTTTGCGCCCTATGCCGCCGACCTGGCGCGGCGCATCGCCGCGCTGCGGCCGCGCCGGGTGCTGGAACTGGCCGCCGGCACCGGCGCGCTGACCCGCGAGCTGGCCGGGCGCCTGCCGGCGGACACCCTGGTGGTCGCCACCGACCTCAACGCCCCCATGCTGGCGCGCGCGCAAGCCGCGGGCACGGCGCGCCCGGTGCAATGGCGCGAGGCCGACGCCATGCAACTGCCGTTCGACGACGCCAGCTTCGACCTGGTGGCCTGCCAGTTCGGCGCGATGTTCTTCCCCGACAAGGGCAGGGCCTTCGCCGAGGCCCGCCGCGTGCTGGTGCCGGGCGGCACGCTGGTGTTCAACGTCTGGGACCGGATCGCGTTCAACGCCTTTGCGCGCGATATCAACGCGGCGCTGGCCGCGCTGTTCCCCGACGCGCCGCCCGATTTCATGGTCCGCATCCCGCACGGTTACCACAGCCAGGCGGCCATCGAGCAAGACCTGCGCGCGGCCGGATTCACCGCCGGCGCGGTGTTCGAGACCGTTGCCGAAACCAGCCGCGCCGCCGCCGCGCGCATCCCCGCCACCGCGTTCTGCCAGGGCACGCCGCTGCGCACCGAGCTGGAGGCGCGCGGGCCCGACGCCTTGTCGCGCGCGACCGCGCACTGCGAGCAGGCCTTGATCCAGGCCTACGGTACCGGGCCGGTGGCCGGCCCGATGCAGGCGCACGTGGTCATGGTCGCCGCGCCCTGAAGCCGGGTCCTGGCCCTGCACCAGCCGCCCGCCGGCGGGGGTGCGCAAATCGCCGCCTGCGCCGATACTGTCGTCACCGACATCCGCCGCGCTTCACGACGACCGCAAACTCGGGCATATGGCATGGACCCCTTGATCATTTCCGCATCGGTGGCATTGGGCATCGGACTGGCGATCGGGCTGGAGCGCGAACGCAGCCAGGCGGCCGACGGCGGCAGCGAAGCGCCGGCCGGGCTGCGCACCTTCGCGCTGGCGAGCCTGTCCGGCGTGGCCAGCGCGATGCTGTCGTCGGCGCTGGTGCTGCCGGTGATGCTGCTGGGCGCGGCCCTGCTGACGGCGGTGAGCTACCACCGCTCGGCCGGCCGCGACAGCGGCCTGACCACCGAATTCGCGCTGCTGCTGACCTTGCTGCTGGGGGCGCTGGCGGCCAGCCATCCGGCGCTGGCGGCGGCGCTGGCGACGGTGGTGGTGCTGCTGCTGCATGGCAAGTCCTTCCTGCACCACCTGGCCCGCCGCGTGGTCACGCGCGAGGAACTGAGCGAGGCGCTGATCCTCGCCACCGCCGCGCTGGTCGTCTGGCCGCTGCTGCCGGACCGCTACCTGGGCCCGCTCGACGCGTGGAACCCGCATGCGATCTGGCTGGTGGTGCTGCTGGTGCTGCTGGCCGGCGCGGTCGGGCACGTCTGCGCGCGCCTGTTCGGCGAGCGCCTGGGGCTGCCGATCTCGGGCCTGTTCGGCGGCTTCGTCTCCAGCACCGCCACCGTTGCCGCGATGGCGGTGCTGTCGCGCCAGAGCGAGGCGCGCATCCACGGTCCGGTGGCGGCGGCCTTGCTGTCGAGCGTCGCCACCTACGTGCAGATGATGGTGTTGCTGGGCGCCACCAGCGTGCCTGCGCTGGCGGCGCTGGCGCTGCCGCTGGCCGTGGGGCTGGCAGTGATCGCGGCCTTCGGCGGCATCTGGCTGTGGCGCTCCTGGCATGAGGCCCGCGGCGGCACCGAGGGCCTGCCTGGCGGCGGCATCTTCGACTGGCGCGGCGCGGCGGTGTTCGCGCTGCTGTTTGCGGTGCTGCAACTGGTGGGTGCGGCCACGCAGGCATGGGCCGGCAACGAAGGGCTGCTGGCGCTGTCGGTGGGCGCCGGCTTTGCCGACGCGCATGCCGCGGCCACCTCGATCGGCGCCATGGTCGGCGCCGGCAAGCTTGAGCCACCGGCCGCGGTCTGGCCGGTGCTCGGGGCGTTGACCGCCAATACCGTCAGCAAGATCGTCGCGTCGACGGCGGGCGGCGCGCGCTTTGCGGTGCCGGTGGCGCTGGGGCTGGTGCTGTCGACCGGTGCGGCCTGGGCGGCGGCATGGCTGCTGCGGCTGGCCTGAAGCGGGCCTCGTCCCTCGTATAAGACCGCGGCGCCGGCTTGCAAATTCTGCAACGCTGCAGCAGCGCTTGCAGCAGGCCACCGCCGCGCCCGCAGCCTTTGGCGCCGTGCCTGGCGTTTTATCGTGGAACGAAAGTTGCGTGATTTTCGCTTCCCGGCAGGCAGCGCCGACAAAGCGGAGCCGGCCGGCACGGGAACAAGTCCTCAGACCGACCAGTGTGTCATGACAAGGAGTTGGAAATGAAACCAGGTTCCAGCGGAAAGACCGCAAGCAAGACTGCAAGCAAGACTGCAAGCAAGACCTCCGGCAAGACCTCCGGCAAGACCGGCGCGGACAAGAAGAACCCGGGCGCGCGCATGGACCGGGATGCCAGCCAGATCAAGAGCCGCAGCGCCGACCCCGGACAGAGCAGCTATGGCGGCTTCCGCAACGAGGATCCGCGCAGGCAGCACCAGGCTGACACCGGCAAGCCGAAAAAGCCCGCGCGCTGATGCCGCACTAATGCCACGCTAGTGCCGCACTACTGCCGCACGAAGGCCGCGATGGCCTCCGCGTAGCGGCGCACAACGGTGTTGCGCTGGTGGTCGGCCAGGAACAGGCTCAGGCCCGGCTCGCTGCGGTGCGACTCGCCCGCGCAGACGGCGAGCATCGTTTCGCACAACGGGTCCACGGCCGGCTCCACTACCCAGCCGAAGCCGTCGACAGCCTCGGGCAGCCCGCCGCGGCGCGTCACGATGACCTCGCAGCCTGCCGCCAGGCCTTCCAGTGCGACGATGCCGAAGGGCTCGTAGCCGATCGATGGCACCACCAGGCAGGCATGCTGCGCCAGCAGCGTGGCGACCACCGCGGGCCCCTGCGCGCCGGCAAAGGTCACGGCGCCGGCGCACCCCAGCGCTGACGCCAAAGCCACCAGCACCGCGTACTGCGGCCCGTCGCCGATCACCGTCAGGCGGACGTCGGGCCGCATTCCACGCAGTCTGGCGAAGCTGCGCAGCAGCAGGTCGACCCCTTTCTCGGTCACCAGCCGCCCGACAAACACGAAGCTGCCGGGCGGGCGCGGCGCGCAGGAGGGGACGAACACGTCGTCGCGATAGCCGTTGTGGATCACCAGCGGCTGTCCCGGCAGCCAGCCGGCCAGGTACCGGCTGACGCAGATGTTGTCATAGAAGCGCGACATCCAGCGCTTGATGTTTCCCGCCGTGAAACGCCGCGCCTCGCCATAGTGGCTGTACGGGCCGTGATGCGTCAGCACGATCCGGCGCCGCAGCATGGTGGCCAGCAGCACGTCGTAGAAGGTCAGGCCGACGAACACCACCAGCGGGTGCCGCAGCATGGCGCGCGCCAGTTCGACCAGGCCCGCCACGCGCGTGACCGGATAGGGGAACGGCGCGTTGTCGTCCGCCGCCGCCGGCGTGCGCGTCGCCAGTTCGATCCGATAGCCAAGCTCGGTCAGTCCGAACGCAAGGTCTTCGGCAAAGCGCTCCATGCCGCCCACGGACGGGTGGAACGGCACGCTGAATATCAGGATATCGGGCAGCGGCGGCGCGGTGTCCGGGGGCTCAGGCTGGCTCATCCTCGTTGCGCTCCATGGCTTGCACAGCACAGGCCCCGCTGAGGGGAGGCGGCTTTCAATCATGCCGGCAGCCGGTGCGGTCTTCGGTGCGCTGGCGCACGCAGGCCGCGCCAGGCGCGGCAGGCTGTCTGTCGCGGCAGCGACGGGCGCGTGCGCCCGGCAGGACGCGGGTCCGGCTAGTTGGCGCTTCGGCCGATTTCGCCGGTGGCCAACGCCAGCATGGCTGCGGCGGTCAAGGCGGCGCTGTACGCGTCGGCCGACGCATTGCGCGCCAGCAGCAACTGGTTCTGCGCGAGGTTGGCCTCGGTGACCGTGCCCACGCCACGCCGATAGGCGTTGTACGCCGCGTCATAGGTGATCTGCGCAGCGTCGGCCAGCGCCCTGGCGGCGTCATAGGCGGCCAGGCTCGATTCCAGCGCGCTCTGGCTGACCACCACCTGGCGCACCGATTCCTCCTTGGCGCGCGTCAGCTTTGCCGATGCGCTGTCGGCATCGTTGCGCGCCTGCGCCAGCGCGGCCGAGCGCATGCCGCCATCGTAGAGCGGCAGCGTCACGCCCAGGAACACGCTGCTGCCGTAGCGATAGCCGTTGAGATTGACCGTCGGCGGCTGCTGTCCCACCGGAGGGATCGCCGTGATGGCGGACCCGCCCGACGCATACGAGGCCGCCGCCGACATGAACACCTTCGGCAGGAACGCCGCTTCGGCCGCCTTGACGCGCGCCTGGCTGGCGCGCTCCACCGCGTAGGCGCCCAGCACATCCGGCCGTTGCGCGATGGCCTGCTCGACGATCTGCTCGACCGGGCGGCGCAGCGCCGGCGACAGCGGCCGCACGGGCATCTCGGCGATGCGCGGCTTCGACAGCGGGGAAATGCCGATGGCGTTGATGAGACCCAGGTAGGCATCGGTCTGCGCGCCTTGCGCCTGCACTTGCGCCAACCGGGTCTGGGCCTGGTTCTGCGTGGCCTGCGCCACCTCCACCACCGTGCCGATGCCGCGCTGGTAGCGTGACCTGGCCGCCGTCAGCACCGCATCGGCATTGGCCGTGGCCTGGTCGACCGTGGCCATGCGCGAGCGCGCGGCCTGGTAGCGGTAGAAGGCGACGCTGACCTCGTGGATGAGGCGCTGGTGCAGCGCGGTGAAGGCGATGTTCGCCGCCACCGTGGCCTGTTCGGCGGCTTCGACCACGCCCGCGCGCTCGCCGAAATCGAACAGCAGCCACTGCAGCGATACCACCGAGATCGCGCCGTGGCGCGATGTGTCGGTCCCGGCCTGGCCCAGCACGGTGGAACCGGTCAGGCGGCCGTTCTGCCAGCCGCCCATGGCCGCCACCGACAGCTGCGGCAGGTAAGTGCTGCGCGCGATGCCGGTGGCCAGCGCGGCGTTGCGGGCGTCGTTCCACGCCACCCGGGTCAGCGGGTTGTGCGATTGCGCCAGGTCGATCAGCTCGGGCAGCGTATAGGCATGCGCGGGATCGAGGGGAGCGGGCGGAGCGATCGTCGCCAGCGCGGTATTCGCGGGCAGCGCGTAGGCCGGTGGCTTGTCCGCGGGGGCGGATGCGGCGGGCGTACCGGCGACGATTTCTCCGGTCGCGCTGGTGGGCGCCTGCCACGGCCGGTCGGGCCGCGGTGGCGCCAGGTCGAGCGACGAGGTGGCACAGGCGCTCAGGGCCAGCACCGCAACCAGCGGCAGCAGCGCGAGCGAATCAGGTTTGCGCATGGGAGGAGGGGGCATTGGCCGCGGCCTGGCGCGTTTCGGACAAGTGTCGATCGACCAGCGCCAGCAGGGTGGCGCGGGCCTGGTCGCCATCGGCAACATCGGCAGCGGCTGACGGCGGTTCATCGGGCCGTTCAGTGGACGGTTCAGCGGTAGCGGCCGGGGCCTCGCCGGTTCGCAACGCATGCAGCCGCGCGGCGATCGCAGGATCGCCGGGGAACCGTTCCGCCAGCAGGAACAGGTGGCCGGCCACCGCGCCGAGCACCCTCAGGCGCTGCCGCTGCTGCGCGATCCATGCCGGCGAAGCCCCGACCGACGCAGGCTCGTACCGGGCCAGCACCAGGTCCTGCGCGATAGATTCCTGCAGTGCCATGGCGCTGGCGGCATGCTGGCGGCGCAGAGCGGACTGGTGCGCGTCAATCAGCTGCTGCCACTGGCTCGCCAATGCCGCCAGCGCCGCCTCGATGCGACCGGCGATGCTGACCGGCCAGATCCTGGTGAACACCAGGTACACCACCAGGTTGCCGATCAGGATGCCGATGACCCGATCCCGGGCGACGGTCAGGTCGAACGCCGGTCCCGGACCCTGGATCACGCACAGATAGAACGCAAACGCGACCTGGAAGCCCGCGTACGCGATGCGCGGCGAGCCCGATGCCACCCACGCCGACAGCCATGTGCCCGCAAACACCAGCGCCAGCAGCCCGGTCACGGAATCGAGCAGCGGCACGATATAGACCAGCGCCGCGGTGCCCGCCGCCGCGCCGACCAGGCACCCTGCCAGCCGCAGCGTGAGTTTTTCAACGGACTCCGCCACCGTGCCGAGCGCCACCAGGTAGCAGGTGATAAAGCAGGTATGGATGCCGGGCCAGTTCAGCTGCTGGTAGAGCAGGTAGCAGAACATGGCGGCGCCGGTGGTCTTCAGCGCGTAGTGGACGTGGGCAGGGTTGGTAAAGGCGTCGGGATCCAGGAAGCCGCCGGACTTGCCGGCGCGGGCATTGCGCGCTGCGTCCGTTGCCGGTGGTGTGGCGGCTGTGTCGTGTTCGGCATAGAGTTCGATGGCATCGCGCAGCGACTTCGCCACCGCCTGCTGCAGCGGCGGCAGCGCGGCGGCATCGGGCAGCGCCAATGCGATGTCGACCGGATAGCCACCGGCGGCGAGCATCTCCGCCATGGCATCGAGCGTATCGGCGATGGCTCCCGCGCAGGCGGCGGGCAAGCGCGCATCGGGCTGCCGCGCGACCTCGACGGCCATCGGGATGGCCATGGTCGACGCCGTCGCTTGCCGCAGCGCCAGCACGTCAGCCGCATTCGCGCTGCCTTCCAGCCGGGCCAGCGTCAGCCAGCCGGGCACGGGCTGGACGCCATCGCGCAATGCCGAGGCAAGCGCGGCGTCCTGCGCTGCCGGATCGCGCAGGCTGCGTGCCGCCACGCGCAGGCAATGCGCCAGGCGCTCGCCTGCGAGCCGGCGCGGCGATGGCCCCATCAGCAGGTTGACCGCCACGTTGGCGCCGACCGGGATGGCTACCATCAGCCAGGCATACAGCAGGCCGCGGGTGGCCAGCTCGCCGGCTGGCACCAGCCCCAGTTCATCCAGCCCGAAACCGACGACCATGGCCACGATCGCGCCGACCGGGCGCAATTTGCTGGCCGAGGTCAGGAACAGCAGCCCGGCCGACAACACCGCCATGCACGCCACGCGCAACATGGGGTTGTCCAGCGTGAGGCCGGCCAGCACGATCACCAGCCCGACGATCAGGCTGACCAGGACCAGCATGGCCAGGCTCAGTGCGATGCTGCTGGCGCGGTCCGCGCGGTTGATGAAAAAGATGACGTACGCGGAGAGGGCGGCCTCCGGGGTGCCGTACATCGCCGCGACCAGCACCGTCAGCGTGCTCGCCACCGCAATGCGCGTGGTGGCTTCGGCGCGGCCCGGCAACGGCGCCAGCAGGGCGCCGAGATCGGCAACGGCCAGGCGCGGCTTGTCAGCGGCAGGCCGCGCCATGCCGCACCTCGACGATTGCGCTCGCACCGACCCGGGCCAGGGCTTCCGGCGGCTCCTCCAGCCTGATGCGCACCGGGAACCGGTGTGCCACGCGCACCCAGTTCACCGACGGCTGCACATAGGGCAGGGACCGCGGCAGGTTGATGCGATCGGTATCGCCGATGCCGACGCCAATGCCTGCCACGGTGCCGCGCAGGGCAGTGCGCCGGTCGATCATCGAATAGACCGTGGCGCAGTCGCCGGGACGGATATCCGCCAGCTGGGTCTCGCGGAAATTCGCCATGGCAAACCACTCTCCGGTATGCACCAGCAGGAACAGCGACTGGTTCGGCAGCACGACTTCGCCGGCCAGCACCCGCAGGCCGCTGACACGGCCGGCGAACGGGGCGCGCACCACGGTATCGTCCAGCGCCCGCTGCGCGATGGCCAGCGCCGCCTCGCGTGCGCGCACCGTGGCCATGGCATCGTCCTCGCTGCCCACCGCCTGCGCCGTGGTCGCTTGCTGCAGCTGCGCCTGCTTCAGCGTCACCGCCGCGTCGCGCCTGGCAACTTCAGCCTGGTCCAGCTGCTGCTTCGGCACGTAGCCATCGGCGGCCAGCGGGCGCAAGCGCTCCACGGTCCGTTGCGTCAGCGCGTAGTTCTGCTCGGCGCGGGCAATCTGCTCGGCGGCGACGGAAGCGGTGCCGCGCTCCGTGCCGATGGTCCGGCGCCGCGTGCCCAGCATGGCCCGGGCCAGTTCCAGGTCGGCCTGCGCCTGGGCCAGGGTGAGCTGGTACGGCACCGGGTCGATTTCGAACAGCACATCGCCCTTGGCCACGTGCTGGTTTTCCGTCACCAGGATCCGGGCAATGCGGCCACCGACAGGCGAGGCGACGTGGATCAGGTCCGCGTCCAGCGTGGCATCGTCGGTCGATGGGTAGCGCACCGTCCGCTGATAGGCATAAACCGAAAGCGCCACGGCCAGCGCCACGATCACCAGCGCAATCACTTTCCCGCGCCACGGGCCGCGGCGCATGCCAGCCATTTTCATAGATGCCCCGTACCGATCAGCCAGACGATCTCGGCAACGATGAGGCCGATCGCCGTATTGACGAGCAGCTGGAAGCGGACCGTCTCCGCCCAGCCGGTTGCAACGAAGACACGCCAGGCGACCACGGCGCCCAGGATGCCGACCAGCGCGCTCAACAGCCAGAGCGGGAAATAGGCGCCGAACACGGCAAAGGAAGGTGCACCGGCACAGCCATGAAGGAGAACAGCCAATGCTGCGAGCGGTAGCCAGCGAGCCATGGGTCGGGGTGGTCAGTGAGGCACACTTGGAGTATCCCGGAATATAGCAGCGCGGGAGCGGGGTTGTCCAAGAGGCCGTCCGGGTTGGTCGTTCTGCCAGCCATGCTGGTCCTGGACCCGGTCGATACCTTCGACGCCGTGCTCAGGCCCGACGGAAAGTGAAGCTCGCCATCGCTCTGGCTTGCCTGCACCGCCAGACCTTTACTCATGGGCGCGGGGGACACATTGGACCAGGCCCGCGGCATATCCCTGTTACAAGTCTGCGGCAACAGCGTTCAAGGCTGCTACATCGAGAATCAGGAAATGCGAGTAGGTGATGCGGATGATCCCGTCTCGCTCAAGCTGCTTGAGTTCGCGGTTCACAGTGGGGCGTGACCGGCCCACCATGTCCGCAAATTCATCCTGCGACAGCTTCAGTGAGATCGCCACCCCCTCGTTGCGAGGCATGCCGTAGGGATCCAACAGATGCAATAGTGTGCGCGCGCAGCGCGTCCTCAGCGTTGCCAGCGAGCTTTCTGTGAGATTCGCGTAGGTGAGGCGCGATCGCAGGCACAGCAGCCGCATGAGGGATAACGCAAGCTCGGGTTCGTTGGCCAGCGTACGTTGCACCAGTGCGCTGCCGAGCAGCAGGACGAGGGTGTCCATGTGTGCCACCGCGTCATGGATCGCACCCTGTTCATCCAGCACCGGGATCAGGTTCATCAATTGCCCGGGTTCCAGATATCGCACCACGTGCCGCTTGCCGACCGCCGTGGTGGCGCTCACTTCGAGCACGCCATCGATGATAAGACAAAGATGGTCGACCGGCTCCCCCCGCCGCGTCAGGATCTCACCGCGCTTGATCAGCCGCAGCTGCCCCTCGTCGAGAAGCGTTTGCAATGTTTCTGCCTTGCAGGTGCTGAACCAGCCCGCGCGCCTCAGTACTGCTGAGGCCAGGTTGCGGTGGGACGGCTGGACGGATTCTGTCATGTTTTTTACAGATTTCTGGGAGACGTCTACCTAGAATCGCCGGCACATCAAGAATCAGGAGACAGCAATGACCGACGATCATAGCATCGGCGCTTCTACCTATATTGCTGCGTTGCGGCGCGCGGCAGTCAGCCACATTGTCACTGTGCCGGATTTCGTCCAGCTCGCGCTGCATCAGGCGGTAGAGCGTGGCGAGGGCGGCATGGACGTGGTTCGCACCTGTAACGAAGACCAGGCCGTTTGCGTCGCCGCGGGTCTGACGGTGGCCGGCAAGCGGCCGCTCGTGGTGATACAGAACCAGGGACTGTATGCCTGTATCAACACCGTTCGTGCCGTCGCGCTCGATGCGCATATTCCAACGGTATTCCTGATCGGACAGTTCGGCCGCGAAACCGAGAACTTCGAGAAACCGAGCAAGCAGTCGCGGCGCCGCGTGGTGAGCCTGCTCGAGCCCATGCTGGAAACGCTGGCAGTGCCGTACTGGCGGCTCGAGCAAGCGGATGACCTGGACGCGGTGCCAACCGCTTTCGACACGGCACGGTCGCGCCGCGGCGCTGCCGCGTTGATCGTCGGCCGCCCTGTGGCATGGCATTGAAGGAGAGCCGCATGCGAATCCTGGAAGCTTGCAAGCAAATCTCGGAGGCGCGCGGCGAGCGCGTGCTCGTGGCGACGATGGGAGCGATGTTCGCCTTCGATGCCCTCGGCGTGACTGAGTGCCGGCTTAGCTCGGTGCCGCTGATGGGCGGTGCCGCCAGCCTGGGCCTCGGCCTCGCATTGGCGCGGCCTGAGCACGGCGTGATTGTGGTCGATGGCGATGCGAGCCTGCTGATGCAACTCGGTGGTCTCGTTACGGTAGCCGATCGCCGGCCGGCGAACCTGATTCACTTCGTCGTGCAGAACCGGGCCCAGTTCGCCGGCGCCGCCAATCTGCCGGTGCCGGGCGGCCGAGACGTGGATTTCTGTGCGATGGCGCTGGGCGCCGGCTATGCGAGCGCACATCGCTTTGACAGCGCCGACGCGCTTGGTCTGGCGTTACCCGCGCTGTTCAACGCTCGGGGCCCTGTGTTTGTCGCGTTGGAGGTTGAGCCGGAGGCCGCGCAATTCGGCCCAGGGAAGCCCCAGCCGGAAATCCCGGACCGGCAGTTCCACCGAATGGGTGTCGAAGCCGAACAACTGGGCGCCTGGTACGCCTCACATTGAAGGGAGCATGAGTTGAATTCGCAGGCTGCAGAGACTTTCGACTACATCGTGGTGGGCGCCGGCTCGTCAGGCGCTACCTTGGCGACCCGCCTGGCCGAGCGCGGAAAGGGCAGGGTGCTGCTTCTCGAAGCCGGCGCCCCGCGCGACAAGGACTTCTGGGTGACGGTGCCGCTTGGCGTGGCCAAGCTGCTGCTCAATCCCGATTATGTCTGGCCGTTCAAGACCGAGCCCCAGCCTCAGCTTGCCGGGCAGCAGATCTACTGGCCGCGCGGACGCCTGCCCGGCGGTTCCAGCTCGGTCAACGGCATGATCTTCGTGCGCGGAGAGCCTGCGGAGTTCGACCACTGGGCGGCACTCGGCAACCAGGGCTGGGACTATGCCTCGCTGTTGCCGTACTTCAAGCGGCTCGAGAACACAGCGTGCGGCGACGATGAGGCGCGCGGCCGCAGCGGACCGATCAGCGTGTCGTCGGTGTCGAAGGTCCATCCGAATCCGCTAAGTGATGCCTTCCTGCAGGCTTGCCAGCAGGCCGGCATACCGGCGACAAGCGACTATAACGGCGGCCGCTACGAGGGCGTGAGCTATCTTCAGTTGTCGACCGGCGGCGGGCGTCGCTGCAGTACCGCCGTTGGCTATCTGCGCGGCAGGCCGCAAGCCAACCTCGTGCTGGCGACGGAAGCGGTCTGCACCCGTGTGGTGTGCGATGGACAGCGCGCTGTTGGCGTGGAGTACTCGCAGGGCGGTACCATCCGTCGCGCGCTCGCGGCACGCGAGGTCATCCTCAGCGCCGGCCCGATCAAGTCCCCGCAACTGCTCGAGCTTTCCGGCATTGGCGATGCGACGCGGCTGCAGGCACTGGGAATTTCCGTACGCCATCACCTGCCCGGTGTGGGGGAAAACCTGATCGACCATCTGCAGTCGCGCATCACGTTCGAATGCACGAAGCCGGTCACGCTCAATGAGATCGTGCGCAGCCCGCTGCGGCAGGGCTGGATGGGGATGCGTTACCTGTTGACCCGTCGCGGCATCATGGCTACCCCGTCGGCGACGGTCCACGCGCTGGCGCGTACTCCCGGACTGTCTGACCGGCCGGCGGTCAAGATCCAGCTTCACCACCTGACCGGCGCCGACCGCTATGCCGGCAAGGGCTTCGGCCTGGATCCGTTCCCCGGCTTCGCAGTGGGCTTCTTCCAGTTGCGGCCCGCCTCGCGCGGACATCTGCATATCCGCAGCACCGATCCGAACGAGGCGCCGGTGATCGAACCGCGCTATCTCGATACCGAGGGCGACCGGCATGCGATGCTGGAAGCATTGCGGCTCTCTCGCGAAGTTGCGCAGCAAAAAGGGCTGGCCGAATACGTCGCGCGCGAGACGCGGCCCGGCGCCGATGTGCGCGATGAAGCCGGCCTGCTTTCGTACATCAAGGCGTCCGGACAGACCTCATGGCATCCCGTCGGGACCTGCAAGATGGGCAACGACCCGATGGCGGTGGTGGACAGCCAGTTGCGCGTGCATGGGATGGCTCAGCTGCGCGTGGTGGATTCTTCGATCATGCCGACCATGTGCTCGTCGAACACGAATGCTGCATCGATCATGATCGGCGAGAAGGCGGCCGACATGATCCTGCCAGCGGCATACACCTGAGCCACCTGGGCAATGGAATTCTCTCGCGGACGTCTGGCGCAGGGAATCGAATCGAGCAGGGCGCGCCAGGACGAGCCGGTACGCATCAAAGAGACCAATAATCCGGAGACAACATGAGCACCACCTACCGACCCGCGACGGCATGGCGCATCGCGATCCTGCTGTTCCTCTTCATGGCGGTGAACTTCCTCGACAAGATCGTCGTCGGCCTGCTGGCCGTGCCGATGATGGAGGACCTGAATCTCACTCCCGCACAGTTCGGGCTGGTCGCCAGCAGCTTCTTCTGGCTGTTCGCGATATCAGGCGTCGTGGGCGGCTTCATTTCCAATCGCGTAGCCACCACTGGCATGTTGATGGTGATGGCGCTGGGCTGGTCGCTGTTCCAGATCCCGATGGCGCTGTCTTCCAGCCTGGCGGTGCTCGTGCTGGCGCGCGTGCTGCTGGGCGTTGCCGAAGGGCCTGCTTTCCCGGTTGCTGTCCATGCCTGCTACAAGTGGTTTCCCGACGACAAGCGCGCAGTGCCGGTGGCGTTCTTTTCGCAGGGCGGGAGCATCGGCCTGCTGCTCGCAGGCATCGCCATTCCGCTGATCACGGCGCACTGGGGCTGGCGCGCCAACTTCTACGTGCTGTCAGCCGTGGGCCTGGCCTGGGTACTGCTGTGGATAGCGCTGGGCAGGGAAGGCGCGATTGGATCGCGGCCGGCGCGCGGAACACCGGAGACAGGAGGCGATCGCGTGCCGTATCGCCGGCTGTTGAGCGACCCGACGGTCCTCGCCTGCTTCCTGCTGCATTTCGTCGCCTATTGGGGGCTTGCGCTGACGTTGACGTGGTTGCCCGCCTATCTCCAGCGAGGCCTCGGCTTCAGTGGCATCGAGTCGGGAAGACTCTTCGCAATGGTTGTTGCCATCAATATTCCCGTGGCCATTGGCACGGCCTGGCTGGCACAGCGGATGCTCGCGCGCGGCATGTCTTCGCGCAACGCCCGAGGCCGGTTTTCCGCGGCAATGCTGATGCTTGCCGGTGCGGCCTTCGTCGGTGTGTGGACAGGAGAACTGCCACCGCTGATCCGCGTTGCACTGATCGGCCTGGCACTCGGCGTCTCGCCCACGGTGTACTCGCTTGGCCCCGCCATGCTGGCCGAGGTCACCCCGGCCTCGCAACGCGGCGCCGTCCTGGCGTTCGATAACTCCATTGCCTCGCTCGCCGGCGTGCTGGCGCCGCTGGTGTCGGCCTACTTCATCGCCGGCATCGGCGGCGCGGATGGCTATCAGGCCGGCTTTGCGCTCTGCGGGGCGATCATGGTTTGCGGCGGCGTGCTCGGTGCGCTGCTGATCGACCCTGAGAAATCCGCGCGCGCCATGGCACGTCATCTCGATTCGCCAATGACTGGCAAGCCGTCCGGATCTCAGACGTTGGCCGGCTAAATGGGCCGACACTTAAAGCTACTGGCAGGGGCATGATATGAACTTGAGCGACAGCACCGTTGCGCGCTACATGGGCGCCGCACGCGACAGGATTTCCACACCACGTGGCAGTATCGTCGCCCGTGAGATGGTGGAGGGCATCAGCAACACGTTCGCGGTCGAGCCTCGCCTGATCGAGGTCACGAAGGGCGTGTATTGCTACGCCGGGGGCAGTATCTCTATCCGCACGATGATCGATGCACCGGAAGGCCTCGTCATCTTCGATACCGGCGACGACATCGAGGATGGCGAGCGGGCATTGGCGGCTTTCCGCACGCTCAGCGACAAGCCGGTGCGGGCGATCATTTACAGCCACAATCACTATGCGCACGGCACCGTCCCCTTCCTGGCAGGCCAGGACGACGTCACGATCATTGGTCATGCGCTGGTCAACGAGCATTTCAAGGAACTGGCCACGGGCTTTGCGACCGGAGGCGATTTTCCCGAGGCCATGCCTGCGCTTACCGCGCGCTTCCTTGCCCAGTTTGGCTCCGTGCTGCCGGAGAGCGGGCCGGATTCCGGCTTCGCGGGAACGATTCCCATGGGCAAGAGACGCGGAACGGTTCCGGCGAACCGGCTGGTGACGGATGGCGAAGTACTGGAGGTGGCCGGATTGCGGATGCAGTTCTTCACGGAGCATTTCTCGGACTCCGAAGACACGCTGACGGCATGGGTTCCCGAGTTGGGCCTGGTACTGAACAACTTCCTCTGGCCATCGCTGTTCAACTTCTACACATTGCGCGGCGACGTGTGGCGCAATCCAGCATCATGGCGCGATGGCCTGCGCGTCATTCGCGACCTGGCGCCGGCCCACCTTGTCAACACGCATGCCTTGCCGATCAGCGGCGCGGAATCCGTGCGTGAGGCGCTCGACGGCTATATCGGCGCAATCAGCTTCCTGATCGACCAGACGCTGCGCGGCATCAACCGTGGCATGGGGCCGGCCGAGTTGCGCGAGTTCGTCCGCCTGCCCAAGGCGCTGGCGCAGTGTCCCCACAACGGGGAAACCTACAGCGAGTTCAGCTTCTTCCCGCCTCACCTTTACCACCATGTGTTCGGCTGGTTCGACGGCAATGCGGCGCACATTCACCGCCTGCCGCCGGCCGAGGAAGCGCGGCGCATCATTGCCGGCTTTGGCGGCGCAGATGCCGTAGCCGCTCAATGCCGCGCCGCGGCGGAAGCCGGCGAAGCGCTGTGGGCGTTGCAACTGGCCGACTACCTGTTGTGCGCGCAGCCGGCGGACGCTGCGAGGCGCCAGCTGAAGGCCGACGCGCTGCGCGAGATGGCCTACCGTTCGCCGGGCACGATCGCCCGGCACTTCTGCCTGACCGAAGCGTTGGCTCTGGAAGGGAAGGTCAGGCGACCCATCGCTGTGTTGCCGACTGTGGATGACATCGTTGCCGCCGATCCTGCCCGCTACGTTTCATTTCAGCGCATACGGCTGGACCCGGACAAGGCTTGCAATGCGCAGATGACGCTGCGCCTGCATATCGAGGACCGCGCACGCTGGTTCGCACTCGCCATCCGCCACGGGGTAGCGGAATTCCTTGCCGACGCGGCAGCGGAACGGGTGCCGGCGCATGCGGAACTCAGGCTCTCGCACCGGACCTGGGCCGAGTTCTATGTCGGCAAGACGACCCTGGCCCAGGCACTGGACAGCGGCGCTGCCAGTACCGGTGACCGCGCCGCGGTGGAGGCATTCTTTGCCTGCTTCGACGCGCCGGTTCTTGATAGTGAATGATTGATGCCACCAGCAAACGAAATCAAAGGCTGAATCGGATGACTAAGTTCCGCTCCATTTACATGGGCGCGCCTGCCGACATCGCGCGCGGCGTCCGCGGCGAGGTCGCCAATGCCGCGCTGATCTCCCACTCGCGTCAGTTCGCGCGCGCTCTGCATCGCGTGACCGATCGGGTCCATTGCCATGTTGGCAGTTGCCTCGGCAATTCCACCATGGTGCTGGGCCGCACCGGGAACATCGTGATCGATACGGGTGACTGCGTCGAGCAGTCGGCCATGCAACAGCAGGATTTCCGCGCTGTCAGCGACCGGCCCGTCAGTGCGCTGATCTATACCCACAGTCACTATGCGATGGGATCGCGCACCTACGTGCCGCAGGAGCGCGAGGGACAGGTCCCGGTCTGGGCGCATAAGGACATGATGCGCACGCTGGCGCGTACGCTGAGCGACGTACAGGCGGCGCTGACACGGCGTGCCAGTATCCAGTTCGGCCTCTACCTGCCCGACCAGGGCGAGGACGCGATGCCGAGCCACGGTATCGGGCCGTTCCTGTTCGAACTCGACAAGTATCAGCCAACCACCGGCTTTGTCCGCCCCACGAACCTGGTCGGCGACGGCGACGAAGCCGAAATCGACGGCGTTCGCTTCCAGTTCTTCGACGCTCCCGGCGACACGTATGACAGCCTGCTGATCTGGCTTCCTGAAGAGGGCATAGCGGTCAATAACGTCGCATGGCCGGCGCTGTTCAACATCTATACCCTGCGTGGGGAGACTTTCCGCAATCCAGCGGATCTGCTGCGCGGCCTGGACCAGTTGCTCGCAATGCGGCCCAGGCATCTGGTGGGCGTGCATGGCCTGCCCATCAACGGGGAGAAAGAGATCCGCCGTTGCGTCACGGACTATCGCGACGCCATCCAGTACCTCTACGACCAGACGGTGCGCGGCATCAATCTGGGCATGTCGGCGGACGAGCTGGTGGATTACGTCCGGCTTCCCGAGGCGTTGGCGCAGAGCCGGCTGACGCGCGAATTTTACGGCGAGGCCTCGTTCCATGTGCGCCAGATCTACAACGGCCTGATGGGGTGGTTCGGCAACGATACGGTCGAACTGCACCGCGTGCCGTCGGACGATAGGGCGGTGCGGATGGTGGCGTTGGCCGGAGGGCCGCAATGCATGCAAGCCAGTGTCGAGCAGGCGCTGGAGCGGCAGGAATACGCCTGGGCGGCAGAACTGGCAGGCTATCTGGTGCGTGCTTATCCCGAATGCGCACACTACCGCCAGCTCAAGGCCAGGGGGCTGCGGGCGATGGGGCAGGCCACGTCAGCGGCGAACTCCAGGGCCTGGTATCTGACACAGGCGCGTGAGCTTGAAGGTAGCGCCGACACAAGCCGGATTCCGGTCAACTTCGTCAACGCGGCCCTGGTGGCGCAATTTCCGCCACAGACCTATGTCAACGCGCTGCGCTTCCGGCTCGATCCGGCGCTGAGCGGCGCGGGCGCATCTAGTGTGGACCTGCGCTTCACCGATGTCGGCTTCGCCTGTCGCCTGCTGCTGCGCAATGGCGTCGTAGTGCTGGCACCGGTCGATGATGCATCGCCTGATGCCGGGATCGATATGTCGTTTTCCTTGTGGGCAAGCCTGGTGGGCGGCGAAGCCACGGCGCACGAGGCCGCCGGAAGCGAGGCCGTTCGGCTGACCGGTGACGCGAGGCTAGGCCGGGCAGTCCTCGACGCGGCACAAGGCAAGTGAGCAAGTTGACTTGGAGCAACGCCGACGCGCCATGCGGCATCGGCGTTGATTCCAGATGTTGCTCTCAGCGCTTCTGCACGCCTGTCTCGGCAATCTTCTTTCCCCAGATGTCGTAGTCGCTGCGGATACGGTCGCGCAACTCGGCCGACGTCGAGCTTTGTGGCTGCATGCCCATGTTGCGGAGCCGATTGGCGATCTCGGGCTGGCCGACAGCTTTGCGCAAGGATTCCTCCAGCCGCTTCATGGTGTCTGGCGCGACCCCCGAAGGCGCCACCAAGCCGTACCAGGAGTTGAGGCCGAACGGAATCCCCAGTTCTCTGAATGTCGGCACCGTGGGGAGCATCGGAGAGCGCTGCGGCGACGTAACGGCCAGAACACGCACCTTACCAGCGTTGACCTGGGTCGACGTCAGGCCCCATCCGCCAAAGACCGCGTCGATTTCGCCACCAAGCATGGCCAACACGGATTCGTTGGAGCCCTTGTAAGGGATGTGCACGATATCGACACCGGCGGCCTTCTTCATGACCTCGCCGCTGATATGGCCTGCGCTGCCTTCGCCCCATGAGCCAAAGCTAAGCTTGCCCGGACTGGATCTGGCGCGGGCGACCAGGTCGGCGTATGAGGTGATCGGCGAATTTGCCGGTACCATCAGCGCATTCCCTGAAACAGAAATCAGACCGATCGGAGCGATGTCGGTCAGCGGATCAAAGAGCTTCCTGGCGATGAGGTGAGGCGACAGGGCGAGCACTGCCTGGTAGACGATGCCGATGGTGTAGCCGTCAGCTTTGGCGCTTGCGACAGAGGCCACGCCGATCAATCCACTGGCGCCGACCTTGTTCTCGACGACGATCGGCTGGCGCAGGTCCGCGCTCATGTGGCGGGCCACGAGGCGCGCCAGGATGTCAGGCTCGCCGCCGGGGCTGGCGGGTACCACGAGCTTGATGGGATGGGCGGGAAAACCAGGTTCCGCGTGTGCCGCGGGACTCAGGGAGACGCAGCAAAGCGCCGCAAGGGAGATCAAACGGGCAACGTGCTTTTTCATGATGGTCATCTGCGGGATGTGGATCAGCGGCTGGCGTCTTCAAGGATCAGGTCGACTGCCTTTTCACCGATGGCAATCGAGGGGGCGTTGGTGTTGGCGGAAGGCATCGTCGGCATGATGGAGGCATCGGCGACGCGCAGGCACGACACGCCGCGCACGCGCAGGCGCTCGTCCACCACCGACCCCGCATCGCTGCCCATGCGGCAGGAGCCGATAGGGTGGTAAGAGGTCTGTCCAACGGCGCGCGCATAGTCCAGCAGCGCCTCGTCAGAGTTTCCGGCAGGACCGGGCCGGGTTTCCCGCACCACGAAACGCGCCAGGGCCGGCTGCCGGGATACCTTGCGCGCCAGCCGCAACGCGCCCAGCATGGATGCGACGTCATCGGGGTGTTGCAGGTAGTTGGCGTTCATCGCGGGTGCCTGCGCCGGATCCGGCGATACGATGTGCACCGACCCCTGCGACTTCGGCGTGAGCGCAAAGGTGCCGATGGAGAAACCCGAGAACTCGTCGAGGACCAGCTTGCCGGCCGTGCGCGCATCGGCGCTCGAGAGGTAATGCAGCTGCAGCTTTGCGTCCGCCTGCCTCAAGTGCGGCGCGGTGCGCACCAGGGCATGGGCGATCGCGCTGCCGCTGCTCATGAGGCCGTTGCCATGCACGGCCAGGCGTGCGGCCATCTGCGCCTTGCGCCACAGGTTCGGCATGATCTGATTCAGCGTCACGGCGTCGCGGGATTCAAAGGTCAGGCGCACGTGCAGATGGTCGCGCAGGCCTTCGCCAACGGCCGGTGCGTGATGCCGCACGTCGATACCGAAGCCACGCAGGCGTTCCGCATCGCCAATCCCGGAAAGTTCCAGCAGTTGCGGGGACTGCAGTGCGCCGGCCGAGAGGATGACCTCCTTGGCGGCGAGGACCTGGCGCAGTTCACCGTCGACCCGGTATTCGACACCGCACGCACGCGTGCCATCGAACAGGATGCGTTGCGCCATGGCGCCCGTCTGCACGCGCAGCGTGCTGCGCGCAGGCAGCGACTTCAGGTACGCATCCCGTGCACTGACACGCAGGCCACGCCGGGTGTTGAGCTGGAGGTAACCGACCCCTTCATAGCTGGCGCCGTTGTAATCCGGATTGGCTGGTATGCCGGCCTGCACGCAAGCCTGCACAAAGCCATCCATCAGCGGCTGACGCGGACCGTACTCGCTCACCCGTACCGGGCCTGCGTGCCCGCGTACTTCCGGGTCGCCCGGCGGGTAGCACTCGGCCCGCTTCAGGTAGGGCTTGAACCCGTCACTGTCCCAGCCGGCCAGTCCATGCTCGTCGCGCCAGCGGTTGTATTCCTGTGGGTCGCCATGGACCCAGATCATGCCGTTGACCGCCGATGAGCCACCGAGCACGCGGCCGCGCGGCCAATAGATTTCCCGGTGGTTCAACTGCGCTTCGGGCTGCGTGAAGAAGCGCCGGACGACCCGCTCATCGCGGATCAGGTACGCGACGCCGGCCGGTACCCGGATCCACACCTGGCGCGAGTCCGTGCCTGCCTCGAGTAGTGTCACGCTGTACCGGCCAGAGCGTGCCAGGCCCGCGGCCAGGGCGCACCCGGCCGACCCCGCCCCGACCACGACATAGTCCGCTGTTGTCTGCGTCGCTTTCATGCGGAGGTTCCCAGGTTACGCATCAGGCGCCGCGCCTCCATGCCCATGCGCGCGAAGCGAGCGTCCGGCTGTTCCGGCTGCAGCAGATCCGGGCCGAAGCGCGGCGCCGTCGGTGCAATGGCCAGCTCGATGAGTGCCGGAGCTGGCAGGGCCAGGCAGGAAGCAATGCCTTCCCGCAAGGTCTCGGCCCGGTCAAAACGGGTCGCGCTGGCATAGCCTGCGGCTTTTGCCATGGCACAGAAGTCGACCGGCGCCGAACCCGCGACCGGCAGGTTGGCGCCGCCGTTGAACTGAACCCCATTGGCAAACACGAAGTGGTAGAGATTCGCCGGGCGTGCGCCCGCGACCGTCGCCAGCACGCCAAGCTCCATCAAGAGGCTGGCATCGCCGTCCAGCACGATAACCTTGCGTTGCGGCAACGCGAGGGACAGTCCCAACGCGAGGCCGGCTGCTCCGCCCATCAACGGCACGGAGGACAGGCCCAGCGCATAGTCAGGATCGATCTGATCCATGCAGGTCATGGCGGACATCGTGCTGACCACGATGGCTTCTGACCGCGCGTCGCGAATGATCTCGCAGGCTTCTTGTGTATTCAGCGTCATGCTCAGTTCCATCCGGTGTAGTGACCCACCAGCACAGCAGCGGGCATCTGGCGCGCAGCGCTGCTGCGCGTTGCTTCCTCGATACAGCCGATGTCGCGCGGTCCATCCAGGCGCCAGTGCGCAATGCCCATCACGTCCAGCATCGGTTCTACGAGGTTCACCACGCGCCGACGTGACTCGACCGGGTTGCGTCCGACGTTGTCGAACTCGCGCCCGAACTGGCCGACCAGCAGCAGCATCGGCAGGCCAGCGTCCAGGCCGACGGCGCGCAAGCTGTTGATGCAGTTGAGCAGGCCCTGGTTTTGAATCAATACGGCCGCCCGCTTGCCACCGATATGCAAACCGCCAGCCACATGGATGGCCTGGTTCTCATCCGAGCAATGAATGACTTTGAACTCCGGCCGACGGTCGAGCAGGGCGTGGACCGAGAGCTGTACGAAGTCAGGCACGGTGACGATGTGGTGCACGCCGCAGACGTCGAGCCGGTCGACGATGGCACTGGCGGCAACTGATGAAGGTATGGCTGTCATGGGCTCGCTTCTCAAAATGATGGAGGTAGTCTACGAAGCGCGGCCATAATCGACTATTCATATAATCTGATACATTGATGCCAAAAACGTATCGATGAAACTTGGCGCCGGCACCATGGACGACCTCTACCACCACCTGCTGCGCAAGCTGCGGCTGCGGCATTTCGAGCTGCTGGGCCACTTGGGGGAAGTGGGTACCGTGCACGCGGCCGCCAAGCGCATGCACCTTACCCAGCCAGCCGTGTCGCGCATGATCCAGGAGATCGAGGAGATCTTTGGCGGCCCCCTGTTCGACCGCACCGCGCGCGGGATTTCTCCCAACCACATCGGACTCGCGTTGATGCGTCGGTGCGGCATGCTGGTGGCGGAACTGGCGGCTGCCCAGCAGGAAGCCACCGTGATGCGTGCGGGCGCAAGCGGGCTGCTGCGCATTGGCACCTTTTCCGGCTCGACCTCGTTGCCGCAGGGGGTGGTCGAGCTGCGACGGCGCATGCCGAACGTGTTCGTGCAGATCCGCGAAGGGCAGGTGAGCCAGCTTATCGCCGACCTGCTGCAGGGCGAGATTGACTGCATCGTCGGTGCGCTGGCGCCCGATGAACTCAACAACGAGCGGCTGGACCAGCTGCGTGTCGAGGTGCTGGCCGAAGACCGCATGTGCGTGGTCGCGTCTCGAACCCATCCGCTGGCCAGGCGGAAAAAAATCAACTGGACTCAGCTTGCCGGGCAGCAATGGATCCTGCCACCCCGCGGCTCTCTGCTGCGCCGTGCCGTCATCGCCGCCTGCCTGACCGAGGGCATCACACCGCCGCAACCGTGCATCGAATGCCTGTCACCCCTCACGGTGCTGACGCTCATCCGCATGGATCCGCGCTGCATCGGGCCGATGCGCGTGCAGCAGGCAGAGGAGGAGGTCAGGATCAACAGGAGTCTGGTCATCCTGGATGTGCAACGCTGCGCCGCAATCCCCCCTCTGACCATGATCACGCGAGCTGCAACCGGTATGCGCGAGCTCGTCACAGCGCTAAAGAGTTGCCTCGTCGATTCAGTCGGCGGCAACGCAACGAAGCCGACCATTTCAGGGTAATTGCGAACTGAGTCGCCAGCTGAGCCGCGCCGGAAACCGTGGAGGCTGGTTGTTTTAAGTTAATTGCGGTTCGGAGGCAGGCTTCTTAAACTGCCGATAGTAGTTTGCTCGGCTTCGGCGTCGATATTCGGATTGGTTTGCGTTATTGGCCGGAATCCCCCGAGAATGGGCCCAGAGGGCGCGGCGGACGCTTTACGGTCACTCTGCTGTTCCCCAACAAGTAGGGTTTTGCAAACGCCGGTGGGCAGAACGCGCAGACCATCGGTAAGGCGGCAATGCAAAGTTGTCATCGAGCGGTGCTTGCGCACCGCTTGCTGGCCCGAGCTTCCCAAGGAGAAACTGCATGAATAGTCGAATCGCACGCCTGCTAGGTATCGTCGTGATAACCGGTCTAACGGCAATGGCTCCCTTGCCGTCCACCGCCGCCACGCGAGACTTTCCCGACGAATTGCTGACCACGGCGGGCACACCAGAGGTAATCGCGAAGGGCCAGGAAGCTGATGGCTATGCCTTGGCCGTCTCGGCGTATACATGGGGCTACCCGCTGGTCCGCATGGAGCGGGTGATGCGCGAGTACGTCGATGTTCCGTCGCCGAAGCCGCCAACCAGCTACCGCGCGCCGCTCAACGAGATGGGCTGGGCGACCAAGTTGGCGAATCCCGACGCCAAGGATATGCCAACGGCGAACAACGACACCTACTACATGAGCGCGGTTTTAAACCTGACCGAGCCGTATGTGCTGACAGTGCCCGATACACGTGACCGCTACTACGTCGTTGATCTGTTCAACATGTGGCAGGAGCTGGAGCACTACGTGGGCCGCCGCGTGACCGGCACCAAAGCCGGCAAGTTCCTGATCGCTCCGCCGGGCTGGAAGGGCAAGGTCCCGGCGGGGATGAAGCGACTCGATATCAGCACCAACAAAGTCTGGCTGTGGGGGCGACTTCAGGTCAAACAGGGGGAAGATACGGCGCCGGTGCTCGCCCTGCAGAAGCAGTTCAGTGTCAAGCCCTTGAGCGGCAAGACCAGCAACATCACCGCTTTACCCCCGCTGCCCGATATCGGCAACGATGAATTCGGTTTCTTCAAGCACCTTGCCTTCGCATTGCAATCCACCAGCGTGAAGCCAGCGGACGAGGCGCTGTTCGCGCAATACGAGCGCATCGGCCTCACAAAGAAGGGATTTGACCCAAGCAAGCTCAGCGAAGCCACACGCAAGGGCATGTCACGCGGGTTGAAGGACGGTCCGGCCGTCGCAGCGGCATCCATGGTCGGCTCCTCCAGTGTGCGCAACGGTTGGAGCTGGGTGACAGGCCTTGACAGTTTCGGCTACGACTATCCCCTGAGAGCCCTGGTATCCGGCCCGTACTTGGGCGGACAGGGCGAGCGCGAGGCAATGTACCCGCTTCGATACACCGACAGCGAGGGCAAGCCACTGAGCGGCGCCAATCGCTATGTGGTGAAGCTCGATTCGGCGCCGCCCGTGGATGCCTTCTGGTCCCTGACGATGTACAACGCCGACGACAAGATGCTCGTACCTAACGAACTGAACCGCTACAAGGTCGGTTCGGATACGCAAGGGCTGAAGGTGGCGTCGGATGGTTCCATCACGATTCCAATCCAGGCGAACAAGCCCGAGGGCGAAAATGCCGCCAACTGGCTGCCGGCGCCGAAGGGCGGGTTTTACGTGATCCTCCGGATGTACCAGCCGAAGCAGGAAGTCCTGGATAACAAGTGGAAGTTGCCTCAATTGACCAGGGTTCCCTAGAGTATCGAACCGCGTCCGCGCAAGGGGAAACGGTCGCGGCGACACATCCGTTCCGACCCGCACGGTCCCTCGCTATTGCCATGCTTGGCGAAGTCATAAGCAGATGTGGGATGTCGCGTAATTCATGTCCGCAGCAAAAATGGTTTTCCGGGGCGCTCATTAATAATCGGAGATGGAGTATGAATCGTTCTATTCTTAAGCCAGTCTCATGGGCCTTTGTCGCTATCCTTTTTTTGGCTGGTGCCTCGACAACGACATTCGCTGAAGAATCGGCGACGAACGCGCAGACCGATGAGAAAATTGCCTATGCAATTGGCATGGAGGCAATTTTTTACGGCTTTGCCCCTGTCATGATGCAACTTGGTCTGCAAAGCCAGACTGAGGCTGACAAGCCGTATGACAATGGGCAAGCGCCCGTGAACCAGATGGGGCATGCCCGACGCCTCTATGGGCCTAACGACAAGTTCGTCGTTACAGCCAACAATGACACGCTCTATTCTTTTGCTGGCTTGGACCTGTCGAAAGAACCAGTGGTATTAACAGTCCCCGATACCAAAGGGCGTTACTACATCATGCAACTCCTTGACGCCTATTCTCGTTCGATCGAGGACATCGGTATCGGTACGCTCGGCGCCAAGGGTGGAACGTTCGCCATCGTGGGCTCCGACTGGAAAGGAACGTTGCCTCCAGAGATGGTACGAATTACTTCGCCAACGCCGCAGGTTTACGTGATTGGAAGAACCGGGGTAGATGGCACGGAAGACTTGCCCGCCGCGCGGACTCAGCAGGATCAGTATCGACTGACACTGCTGAGCAACTATAAAAAACCGTTCAAAAAGCTGGAGTCGGGTCACAAAGGCGCCAGTGCCAAAATGGGCTTTCCCGAAGGGCTGGATTTCTTCGCAGTCCTTGACCGCGCGATACGTCTGAATCCGTTGCAAGAAGACGCGCCGATTACCGGCCAGTTCAAGCGGATCGGCATTGGCCTCGATAAACCCTTCGACGCGGCGTTGCTGCCGGAGCCGACAAAGCGTGGATTGGTTCGAGCCCTGCAGGATGGAATAGCCGCGGTGAAGCGCGTCGCGATGGATTCTGGTTCGCGCGTCAACGGCTGGAATATGGAGTTCAAAGGGGGTGAGTATGGCACCGATTACCTGCTTCGTTCGGCTATTGCTTATAAGCAACTGGGATTGAACAAGGCGTTGCGTGCACTTTACCCCAATCGGTACATCGACGCTGAAGGAAAGCAACTAAACGGGAAGCACGCCTACAGGATCCGATTTGATGGCAACGTTCCTGTCAAGGCGTTCTGGTCCTTGACCATGTATGACGCCAAAGAGCTATTCATGGTAGAGAATCCAATTAAGCGCTATTCAATCGGGGATCGGACTAAGGGTCTAAAAACCGATTCAGATGGAAGTCTAACCCTGTACATCCAGGCCAAATCACCTGGACCTGACAAGGAATCGAATTGGCTTCCCTCACCCAACGGTGACTTCTTTTTGCAGATGCGTCTCTACGAACCTGCCGAGCAAATCCTGAACGGAACCTATAGACTTCCGCAGGTCACGCGCGTGGACTGACCGCGTGGCGCGAAGATGAAGCCATCCGCTCCGAAGAACTGGTGAAACTCCTTGAAAGTTTCATTGTGGTTAGGGGCTGGCTAGCGTTGGCGCGCTGTCAGCCCGCTTTTATACCTGTGCTGTCCAGCCGGTTTTGGTGTTCGGCGCCGGCTGACGCGGGCACGGCGTCGCGCCCACCAGCGTGCGCGACGGCCCGGCTTGCTGGCGACTGTAGCGCCGTGCCTGCACCTTGGCAGCCAGCGCCAGCACCGCTCCCAGCCGCTTGTTCTCGACCCCCGCGCCCTGCTCGATCTCGCCCAGCCGGTCATAGGTGGTGTAGGGCAGGGCAGCGCCATCGGCCCACAACTCGATCCGGCCGTCCGGATACTCGGCGACCTCGATATACCGATGGATCAGGCACCAGTGCTCGAGCCGGTCCTCAAGCAGATACATCACTTTGTCGTACTGCAGCGTGAGGCTCTGCGACACCTTGCGCCATTCGCGCCAGCTGAAAATGCGCGCCAGGTCTTCGTCGCCACGCAGCGGCCGGTGCGCATCGAAATCGCGCTTGGGCACCTTGGCAAAGCGCGCGTTGAAGTCCGCGATGAACAGCGGGGCAAAGGCGTTGTCGGCTTCCATCGAGCTCATCCGGCGCAGCCGCAGCTCCTTGACCAGCCGGTCTTGCAGCGTGTCGTTCATCCGCTCCACGCGGCCCTTGGCCGGGCTCGAATTGGCGCACAGGATGTCGATGTTGAGTTCGAACAGTGCGCGCCCGAACTCCCTGGCGTTGACGCGGAAGATGCCGGCCTTGTCCGAATAGAACGCCATCGGCTTGCGATCCGGGACGGGGTACGACATTTGAATTCATCTCAAGTACGGCATTAGAAAAAAACGGCCAACGTACATACAACACCAACGTTTCGCATAATGTATCTTATGTTAAGTGATGGATAGACACCGCCTTCCGACCCGCCCAGCGCACCCCACGCCCCACGAACAAAACACAAGCCCGCAATCGCATGCCTTCTGTGCGCAAGCCCACATTGCCTCTCGGCTTGCCCCCCTAAGCTAGAAAAGTCCGGTGCGAATGCCCTCGCGGCATGCCACCGCGAGTTCCCCCGCGCGGATTTTTTGCGGCGAGGCCTTTGCCTGTCCAGCCGGCAAGGATGACCTTTGCCTCGATGCTTGCTCGCGGGCTTTCCGAGATTGCCGGGAATGGCCGTCACGTCGATTCCATGGCAACGCTGTCACCGCAGGAGGTGATGCAAATGCGTCGACTCACGATCTTCCGGAAAACCGTGTGGGCATCCGTGGTGGGCTTTTCGCTGGTGGCGCTGCCGATTCACGCAGCCCCGCCCGTCAGCTTTGATAATGACGCCTGCACCAACCCTTCCGCCGAGGCCAGGCTGAAGCAGCGGGAAACCGCTGTGCTCGGACCCAGCCATGCGGAGGCGCATGCCAGGGCACGCGGCAAGCAGTGCCGCGTGGCAAGAGGACTGGAACAGCCTTCCGCGCCGGATGAACAGGTGCTGGCAGCGGCCAGGGCCCAGGCGACCAATACGGCCGGCCAATGGAGCGAGCCGTTCGTCATTCCCGTGGTCGGCATCACGGCGGTATTGCTGCACACTGGCAAGGTGCTGTTCTGGTCGTACGAGCCGACGCAATACCATAATCCGGCTGCGTCCAATACCGGCGTTGCCTATGTGTGGGATCCGGCGACACGCACCGGACACGCCATTACGCCGCCGGAGAATATCTGGTGTGCCGGGCAGACGATATTGAGCGACGGCAGGGTTTTCATTGCCGGAGGCAACCTGCGCTACCCGGACGGGAACGCACCGGAAGGACAGCAAAACTTCCAGGGCGCGCTGAGCAGCTATACCTTCAATCCCCTTACCGAGACCTGGACCGCGCAGCCGGATATGTCGGTCGGCCGCTGGTATCCAACCGTTACCAAGCTGGCAGACAACCGCGTAGTCATCACCAGCGGTCTCGACGAAACGGGATCGGGAAATACCACCGGGGTGGTCGAGTTGTTCACCCCTGCCGCAGGCATGGACAGCGTCGGCACGATGAGCACGATTTCTTTCCGCAACCCGTCCGGCATGTATCCGTTCCAATACCTGCTTGGTTCGGGCCAGATGATGCAGGCCGGGCCAGCCTTCTGGAATACCGCGCTGCTGACGCCTGGCACCTGGTCATGGAGCAGCATTCCGAACATGCTGAGCTCGCACTATGAATGGGCCAACGGCGTTCTCTATACCGATGCCTCGGTCACGCCGGTCAAGCAGGTCGTGATGATTGCGGGCGGCGCCGAAGGCGACAGCGCCTTCCGCAACAACGAGTGGTTTGATGTCGGCAACCCCAACGCCGGGTGGCGGCAGTTTCCGCAATGGCTGCAGCCCCGGCATAACGCCAATACCGTAATCCTGCCGGATGGCACGCTGCTTACGGTAGGCGGCAATGCGGCAAGCAACGGCTATGACAACCCGCATTTTGACAGCGAGCTTTACAACAAGCCGGCCGGCGATCCGACCGGCAGCTGGATTCCGATGAGTCCGAACACGATTCAGGCGGGCTACCACTCGAGTGCCATCCTTCTGCCCGACGCCACCGTCCTGCTGTCCCAGGACGATATGAACCCACTCGCCGCCAGCACGCACCAGGCACAGGTGTATTCGCCACCCTACCTGTTCAAGGGCGGGCGTCCCAGGATTACCAGTGCACCCGGTGCCGTGAGCCTGGGGCAGACTTTTACCGTCGGCTCCAGCACGGCCAGTGTTTCCAGCGTGGCGCTGGTCGCACCGGGGGCCGTGACCCACGCCAACGACATGCACCAGCGCTATATCAAGTTGCGGCATACCAAGCAGGGCTCCAAGAACCTGCGGGTCACCCTGCCCGCCTCCAGCGCGCTGGTGCCTCCGGGCTACTACATGCTGTTCATCATCGATGGACAGGGCGTGCCGTCCGTCGCCAAATTCGTCCGCGTCTCCTGAGGCCATCGGCACATTTGCATGGAGGCATGATTGTTGCAAGGCGGGGTATGGTTGCCCGTTCAGGAGACAGTCATGCCATTCAACGCACGCCAGCCCGGCCGCCCTCGGCTTCACGCCAGAACCGCCCTCGCGGCAATGCTGCTTTGCCTGACAACAGGCCTGTACGCCGCGCCGCCCGCCGGCGATGTCGACTTCATGAACAAGGCCGCACAGGCGGGCCAGATGGAGATCGAGGCCAGCAAGCTGGCCGAGACCAAGGCCGCCAGCGCTACGGTCAAGCGCTTTGCCGGGCAGATGCTGCAGGATCACCGCGCCGCGGCGGAAGACCTCAAGCGGCTGGCCAACACCAAGGGCGTGCAATTGCCAACCACGCCAGGTCCCGATGATCAGAAGAAGCTGGAAGCCCTGGGCGCGCTGCAAGGCGCCAGCTTCGACAAGCAGTACGCCAATGAAGTCGGCGTCAAGGCGCACAACGATGCCGTGGCGCTGTTCCGCAAGGCCGCAAGCGACGCGCGCGACAGCGACGTAAGGGACTTCGCCAAGAAGACCTTGCAGACGCTTGAGCATCATCTGGAATCGGCCAGGAAAATGGCTTCGGAGGTATCGCGATAGCCGTCGGGCATTCCGGTCAACTGGCGCGACGCCTACCCTTCCCTTCGCCCCCGCCTGGACAGGCATTGCGGATCGCGGCTGACCGTACCTGCGGCAATGCGCTTGACGTCAGGGAGGCATGATCGTGTGTACCAATTACGCCCCGGTACCAGCGCCGGTGCTGCGCGATGTTTTCGGTGCCGAGCCACCGCCCGGCACATGGAAGCCGGAGGTCTGGCCCGGCGATGCCGCGCCGATCGTCCGTGCGGATGCCAGCAGCCGAAGCGAGTGCCTGTTGGCAACCTTCGGACTGGTGCCACGCTCGCGTCATGTCCACGGCGCCCGGGATTTCGAAACCATGAACGTCCGTGCCGAGTGCGTCGGCGACAAGCGAGGTTCATGCAGCGCGTGGCACCGCACCCAGCTGTGCCTGGTGCCTGCGATGGCTATCTACGAGCCGTGCTATATCGCCGGCCAGGGTTGGATCCGGTACCGGATCTGGCTGCCGGACGAGCCGGCGCTCGGCATTGCCGGACTGTGGAAGCAATGGCCGGACGGATCCTGTTCTTTCGCCATGTTCACGGTGAGCGCGCCGGGCCATGCGGTGATGAAACGGATGCACGCCCCGGGCAAGGAAAAACGGTCGGTCGTCATGATTCCGCACCTGCAATGGGGCGCGTGGCTGGCGTGCCGGGATCCTGAACTGGCGCGAAGCTTCATGGCGCTCTACCCGGCCGAGAAAATGATGGCTGTCCCTGACCCGCTTACGCCTCAACCGGCCGAGGAGGCCGGCGCGGCAAGCCTGGGCGCGCCATCACGGTAAGCCGCCTACGCAAAGCGGTCATGCAGGATGGAAGCGCTCAGCTGGCGCTTCTTCCAGTACATATGGTCGATGCGCTGCTGCAGCTTGCCCAGCACCGCAGGGTCCAGGCCGCCATAAGTCAGCAGCACGGCCGGGTGCGAGCCGTCGCCGTCCTCATGCTCAAGACTGTCGAAAGGCGGGAAACCGTACTTTTCCAGGAACGCCCGGATTTCTTCGTCCGAGGTGTCGGGGTCGATATTGGTGAGCAGCAGGCGGCTCATATTCTCTCCCAATCTAGCAAAGGATGACGGCACGCAGGCGGGGGTGCGCTTTTGAGGTTAGCACCTCGGCACCGTTGCTGCAGGACCGGCCCCAAAGCCTGGGCAGCAGGCCGCCGGCCACGATTGCACGAATTCCCGTGCCAACAGCGGCCGGCTTTGCAAATAATCCCTGGCAATCCCTGCGGTCAGTCCAGGGCTGGACTGTCCATACAGTAGGCTGCTTACCGGTTCGGCGATGCGGCCGCCACCGCAGCGGTCGTTGCGGCAACGCCCGCCGGTGCCGCAGGGACATCGGTGGCCTTGACCGGATCATCCTTTGCGGCCGGTGGTGGCAGTTCAAACTGCGCCATGTTCGGATCCTGCTCGGCAGCATCTGTGATCGACACGATCCTGCGGTCGAAGATGTTGACGCCCGTGAATACGATCACGTCGCCCAGGCGCGGAGTGAAGGCAATATAGTCGGGTTCGTCGACGACCAGGTTGCCCTTGACCTTCAGCGGCTGCTTGACAAAGGCATACTGCCCGCCGACATAGGTCCATTTGGCGGTATCGCGCTGGGTCTTGCCAGCAATATCGCGCAGCATCACGTCGATGCTTCGCTTCAGCGATTGCTCCAGGGCAAGCCTGAGCGGCCGGGCGTCGTCCTTGAACCAGCCGTTGTCGCCGGTGAACGGCTTGGCCTCGGCACTGGCCGAGATATAGCGGGTGCTCCATACCTGCGCGCCCGAGGCATCCTTCAGCGTGGCGCGTACCACCACATAGGGCCGCACGTCGGTATCGTTGATAAAGCTCAGTACGCCGAACGGCATCAGCGTCAGCTGCGGCGTACCAGGGGCGGCGGGGCCGTACTTCAGCTTGCCGGCGCTATCGGCGATGCCTTCCTTGACCAATTGCTCCGTGGCGGTAAGCAGGTCGTGATTGGCCAACGCCTTGTCGTCGCCCAGCAACGACTTGCCGCGCTCCGCATTGATCGCGCTGCCGACCAGCACGCCGAGCGGGCCAAACAGGATCGATGCGCCCTGCCCGGCCTGATGGCCGCTGACAAACAGGCGTGTATTGGGCACGACGTGGACGCCGGTCGGCATTTCCGACCAGGTGGAAGGCAACTCCTTGGTGATGTCGACCGAAACCTGTTTCTGCTCCTTCGGGAACGGCTCGGCATTGTGGAAGGTGGCACAGCCCGCCAGCGTGGCAATGCAGGCGATGGCGGGGATATATCTGGAAATAGCGACCCTTGGCATTTTTGTTTTTTTACGTATGGGATGATGCCTGCGTCCGGCGGACGCCAGCCCGCGGTGCCCTTGCAGCGACGCAATGGCGCTGGAAGGAATCCGCGGCGGGTCAGCTTAGCATTGCGGCAAAGGCGGGCAAGCCGGCAACAAGTGGGGTTGTCAGCGCCGTGCAACACCGCCGATTTGCGGCCCGCCAAAGCAAAAACCCCTCGCAGCGAAT
>NZ_LT976853.1:1884343-1889261 GCF_900249755.1 Cupriavidus taiwanensis | reverse complement strand
TTTTAAGCTAAAAGACCGGAGTCTTTCGCATCCGCTATCAAGCGCCCACACTTATCGGTTGTTTGTTTGTTAAAGAACTTCGCCACCCGGCTTTGCCGTTCAGCGCGCTGCGTTGTCTGCAGCGAAGGATCGAGACTTTAAAGAAATTTTTTCGATTAAGCAACTGATTTCGAAAAATTCTTTATTGCGCCGGGCGCCCTCTTTCGAGTTAATTCTTGCGCGCCGTGCCCGCCTCGTTTCCGCCCCGTTACGCGCTGCCTTGCGAACGAGGGGGCGAATCTTAATGCCTGGGGAGCCGGCCTGGCAAGCACTTTTCTGAATGACGGGGAAAGCGCCGGGTGCGGCACATCTCAGCGCAGCCGGCTTATTGCGGAAACAGCGCCATCTGGCCCGACAGCAGCGTCTCGAAGGCGTCGTCCAGGAACGGCAGGATCGCATCCGCAATCGGCTCGAGTTGCCGGGTCACATAATGCGCGTAGTCGATCGGCGCGGTGCGCGCCTCGAGCGGTTCAGGTCCCGCCACGGTCATCACATAGCTGATCCAGCCGCCGTGCTGGTACTGGCGCGGCCTGCCGAGGCGCGCGTTATGGGCATCGGCAAGGCGCGCGGCCCGAACGTGCGGCGGCACGTTGCGCTGGTAATCGTCGAGCTTGCGCCGCAGCCGCTTGCGGTAGACCAGTTCTTCGTCCAGTTCCCCGGCCAGCGTGCGGCGCACGATGTCGCGCACATAGTCGGCATACGGCTCGCGGTTGAAGACCTTTTCATAAAGGGTCTGCTGGAAGCGCTGCGCCAGCGGCGACCAGTCGGTGCGCACCGTCTCCAGCCCCTTGAACACCATCTCGCGCTTGCCGTCCGGCCGCTCCACCTGGCCGGCATAGCGCTTCTTGCTGCCCAGGTCGGTGCCCCGGATGGTCGGCATCAGGAAGCGCCGGAAGTGCGTCTCGAACTGCAGCTCCAGCGCGCTCTCCAGCCCATAGGTTTGCCACAGGTGGTCGCGCCACCAGTCGTTGACGTAGGCGACCAGGCTGCGTCCGATCTGCGTGGCGTCGGCTTCGGTGCGGGCGCGGCGCAGCCAGACGAAGGTCGAGTCGGTGTCGCCGTAGATCACCTCGTAGCCGCGCGCCTCGATCAGCGCCCGGGTCTGCCGCATGATCTCGTGCCCGCGCATGGTGATCGAAGACGCCAGCCGCGCGTCGAAGAACCGGCAGCCGCTGGAGCCCAACACGCCGTAGAACGCGTTCATGATGATCTTGAGCGCCTGCGCCAGCGGCTTGTTGCCATCGCGCTTGGCCGCCTCGCGGCCCTGCCACACCCGCGCGACGATGGCCGGCAGGCAGTGCCTGGTCCGCGAAAAGCGCGCGCCGCGGAAGCCCGGCACCGCATCGGCATCGTCCGGATTGGCCAGGCCTTCGACCAGTCCGACCGGGTCGATCAGGAAGGTGCGGATGATCGACGGGTAGAGGCTCTTGTAGTCCAGCACCAGCACGGACTCGTACAACCCGGGCCGCGAGTCCATGACGAAGCCGCCGGGACTGGCCTCGGGCGCCTTGTCGCCCAGGTTGGGCGCGACATAGCCCTGCCGGTGCATCAGCGGCATGTACAGGTGCGTGAAGGCCGCCACCGAGCCGCCGCTGCGGTCGGCCGGCAGGCCCGTGACCGTCGCGCGTTCCAGCAGGAACCGCAGCAGCTCCGTCTTCTCGAAGATGCGCGTCACCAGTTCGCAGTCGCGCAGGTTGTAGCGCGCCAGGGCCGGCTTGTCATGGGCGAACATGCGGTCGATGGCGTCCATGCGGTCGTACGGATTGTCGATCGCCTTGCCCTCCCCCAGCAGCGCCTGCGCCACCGCTTCGAGGCTGAACGACGCAAAGCTCCAGGTGGCCGAGCGCAGCGCCTCGATGCCGTCGATGATGAGGCGCCCCGGCGCGCTGGCGAAGAAGTGCTGCTGGGCGTTGTGCTCGCGCCATTCCATCTCGGCGCCGCCCCGCCCCAGTCGCAGCGGCACCTGGAACTGGCGCGCCTGCTCCTGCAGCACGCGCAGGTCGAACTGCACCAGGTTCCAGCCGATGATGGCATCGGGATCGTGATCGGCCAGCCACTGGTTCAGCCGGTGCAGCAGTTCGGGCCGCGTCGCGCAGTAGGTAAGCGGGAAACCGACGTCCCCTGGCGTTTGCGGCGCGGGCCCCAGCACATAGACCTGTCGCTGGCCGCAGCCTTCCAGCGCGATCGAATACAGTTCACCCGCCGCGCTGGTTTCGATATCGAGCGACACCAGGCGCAGTGCGGGCCGGTAGTCGGCCGACGGTTTCATCTGCGCGTTGCGCAGCACGCCGCCGGCATCCGGCTCGCCGTCGAACCACACCGGCGCGGTGATGAAGCGCTCCATCAGGTAGCGCTCCGGCGGGCGGATATCGGCTTCGTACACGTCCACGCCGGCGTCGCGCAGCGACCGGGCAAGCTGGAGCAGTTGCCGGTGCTGCGAACAGTACAGCCCCAGCACCGGCCTGCGCTGGAAATCGCGCAGCGCCAGCGGGCGCAGTTCGACCTCGCGTTCGCGGCACAGCAGCGCCTCGGCGCGCTCGCGCTGCGCCTGCGGCACGAACGCGACCGACGGCTGCGGGGCCAGGCGCAATCGCCGCGGCCCGTCATCGGTGGCCAGCCAGAATTCGACTTCGGTGCCGCCTGGCGTATCGCGCCAGTGCCGGGTCAGGATGAAGCCTTGCTGGAGTGCCACGTTGCGAAATCAGGAATGGGGTGGTTCGATGTTGCGGGTGCCGGCCGGCGGCCGCGGGTTCAGCCCGGTGATGCGTTGTCGCCCCGCCTGGCTGCCTCGATCGTTGCGATGTCGATCTTGCGCATCGTCATCATCGCGTCGAACGCGCGCTTGGCCGCGGCGCGGTCCGGGTCGGTGACCGCCGCCAGCAGCGCGCGCGGCGTGATCTGCCATGACAGGCCCCAGCGGTCCTTGCACCAGCCGCATTCGCTTTCCTGGCCGCCGTTGCCGACGATGGCGTTCCACAGCCGGTCGGTCTCGGCCTGGTCGTCGGTCGCGATCTGGAACGAGAAGGCCTCGCTGTGCTTGAAGTGCGGGCCACCGTTCAGCCCGACACACGGGATGCCGGCAACGGTGAACTCCACCGTCAGCACATCGCCCTCCTTGCCGTCCGGATAGTCGCCCGGCGCGCGCATCACGGCGCCGACCGCGCTGTCGGGAATGGTCTTGGCATAGAAGTTCGCCGCTTCCAGCGCATCGCGGTCGTACCACAGGCAGATCGTGTTCTTGCTAGGCATGTTGCGTCTCCTTGAAGACACGGCGCCGGGAATCCGGCGCCGGGTGGGCCAGCGTGCCGTTGCGACCGGCGCCGTTGGCCGGGACTCCAATGTCTCACACTCCGGGGGCACAGCAGGATGCGGCCGCATCACATGAAGAGCACGCCCGCAGGCATGCAGCGCCGCAAGGCACGCCGGCCCGGTCCCGGTCAGCCCTTCGCCGCGCGCACGAACGCGTCGCGTGCGGTGATGCGCTTGACGTAGTCCTGGATGCAGCGGCTCTCGCTTACGCGCGGCGCGCCGAACTGGCCCGCCCACGCCAGCGATGCGCCCAGGTAGACGTCCGCGGCGCTGAAGCTGTCGCCCAGCACGAAGGGGCCTGGCGTCAGGGCTTTCTCGATCGCGTCGATGACTTCGTCATAGTCGCCCCAGCCAACCGTCTGCTTGGGCAGCGGCGCCTGGGCGCGCATCATGCGGTCGGTCAGCGCGGGCTCGAAGCAGCTGCCGCAGAAGAACAGCCAGCGCAGCACCGTGCCGCGCGCGGACGAGCCCGGCGGCGGCATCAAGCCGGCGTTCGGATAGGCATCGGCAAGCCAGGCGATGATGGCGCCGTTTTCAGTCAGCACGGTGCCGTCATCGAGGACCAGCGTGGGAATCTTGCCCATCGGATTGATCGCGAGGAAAGCCGGCGCGCGGCTTTCCCCCTTGGCGATATCGATGTGCTGCAGCGCGTAGTCGGCGCCGACCTCCTCCAGCATCCAGCGCGCCACCGACGCGCGGCTCTGCGGGTTGTAGTAAAGCGTCATCGTCATACCGTCCTCCTGGCCTCGGCCCTATGGATTGGAGGCAGCAGGATAGCACCGACCCGGCGCGGTCAGGCGCTGAACGCGAGCAGTTGCGCTCCCTCCGAAACCTGCTCGCCGATCCCGTAGAGCACCTCGCTGACGACACCGTCGGCCGGCGCGCAGATGGTGTGCTCCATCTTCATCGCCTCCATCACCAGCAGCGGCGCGCCGCGCGTGACCGTGCTGCCGGCCTCGACCATCACGGCGATGACCTTGCCCGGCATCGGCGCAGTCAGCTTGCCGCCCTCGCCTTCGGCCTCTCCGGCATGCGCCAGCGGATCGATCCAGGCGAGCGTGGCGTGGCGGCCGCCGTGGAACACGTGGAACTCGTCGCCCTCCAGGTGCACCTGTCCGTGCGCGCGCCGCGTGCCCAGGTTGACGCGGATATCGTCCGCCTGGCAGGTGTAGGCGAAGGGCGCGGCCTGGTCCGCATAGATCAGCGTGCTGCCGCGCTCGTTGCTGTTCAGCGTCACCTCCAGCACCTGCTCGCCATAGCCGAAGCGCAGCGTGCGCGACACGCCGCCGTTCAGCCGCCACGCGCCCGCGTGCGTCCACGGCGAGTGCGGGTCGGCGGCATCGATACGCAACTCGCGCGCCTCGCGTTCCAGCAGCGCTGCCACCGCCAGCGCGATCGGTTCCATGCCGACCGGCGCCGGCGGCGGGAACAGGACCGCCTCGTTGCGCTCGATCAGGCCGGTGTCGAGATCGGCGGTACGGAACGCCTCCGACTTCACCAGCCGCTGCAGGAACGCCACGTTGGTCGACAGCCCCACCACGTGATACGCCGCCAGCGCCTGGCGCATGCG
>NZ_LT976853.1:1881963-1884139 GCF_900249755.1 Cupriavidus taiwanensis | reverse complement strand
CCATAGCCGAAGCGCAGCGTGCGCGACACGCCGCCGTTCAGCCGCCACGCGCCCGCGTGCGTCCACGGCGAGTGCGGGTCGGCGGCATCGATACGCAACTCGCGCGCCTCGCGTTCCAGCAGCGCTGCCACCGCCAGCGCGATCGGTTCCATGCCGACCGGCGCCGGCGGCGGGAACAGGACCGCCTCGTTGCGCTCGATCAGGCCGGTGTCGAGATCGGCGGTACGGAACGCCTCGGACTTCACCAGCCGCTGCAGGAATGCCACGTTGGTCGACAGCCCCACCACGTGATACGCCGCCAGCGCCTGGCGCATGCGCGCCAGCGCCTCGTCGCGGTCCTTGCCCCAGACGATCAGCTTGGCGATCATCGGGTCGTAGAACGGGCTGATGGTGTCGCCCTCGCGCACGCCGGCGTCGATGCGCACGCCGGCCGGGCCATGCGCATCCTCTCCGCGCATGAACTGCACCGCCGGCGGCGTGCGCAGGAAGCGCAGCGTGCCGGTCGACGGCAGGAACTGCTTGTCAGGGTTCTCGGCGTAGATGCGCGCCTCCAGCGCATGGCCGTCGATGCGCAACTGCTCCTGCGCCAGCGGCAGCGGCTCGCCGGCGGCGACGCGCAGCTGCCATTCGACCAGGTCCTGCCCGGTGATCATCTCGGTAACCGGATGCTCGACCTGCAGGCGCGTGTTCATCTCCATGAAGTAGAACGAGCCATCTTGATTGGCGATGAACTCGACCGTGCCGGCGCCGACATAGCCCACGGCCTTGGCCGCGGCCACCGCCGCTTCGCCCATCGCACGGCGGCGCTCCTCGGTCATGCCCGGCGCCGGCGCTTCCTCCAGCACCTTCTGATGGCGGCGCTGCACCGAGCAGTCGCGCTCGAACAGGTAGACGCAGTTGCCGTGGGTGTCGGCAAACACCTGGATCTCGATATGGCGCGGGCGCGTCAGGTACTTCTCGACCAGCACCTTGTCGTCGCCGAAGCTGGCCGACGCCTCGCGCTTGACCGACGCCAGCGCGGCCTCGAAGCCGTCGCCCGACTCGACCACGCGCATGCCCTTGCCGCCGCCGCCCGCGCTGGCCTTGAGCAGCACCGGGTAGCCGATGCGGTCGGCCTCGCGGCGCAGCAGCGCCGGGTCCTGGTCGTCGCCGTGGTAGCCCGGCACCAGCGGCACCGACGCCTGTTCCATCAGCTGCTTGGCCGCGCTCTTGCTGCCCATCGCGTGGATCGCCGACGCCGGCGGGCCGATAAACACCAGCCCCGCCGCGGCGCAGGCCTCGGCGAAGGCCTCGTTCTCGGACAGGAAGCCGTAGCCCGGGTGGATCGCCTGGGCGCCGGTCTCCTTGGCCATCTCGATGATGTGGTCGGCGCGCAGGTAGCTGTCGCGCGCGGCGGCGCCGCCGATATGCACGGCCTCGTCGCAGAAGGCGACGTGGCGCGCCTCGGCGTCGGCATCGGAATACACCGCGACGGTGCGGATGCCCAGCCGGCGGCAGGTGGCGGCCACGCGGCAGGCGATTTCACCGCGGTTGGCGATCAGGATCTTGTTGAACATTGAGCTTCCTAGTCGTTGTGACATGCCACGATTACATGCGGAACACGCCGAACTTCATCTCGTCGATCGGCGCGTTCAGGCTGGCCGACAGCCCCAGCCCCAGCACCGTGCGCGTCTGCGCGGGGTCGATCACGCCGTCGTCCCACAGCCGTGCGCTGGCGTAGTACGGGTGGCCCTGGTGCTCGTACTGGTCGCGGATCGGCTGCTTGAAGGCATCCTCCTCGTCCGCGCTCCACTGCCCGCCCTTCGCTTCGATGCCGTCCCTGCGCACCGTCGCCAGCACGCTCGCGGCCTGCTCGCCGCCCATCACCGAGATGCGCGCGTTCGGCCACATCCACAAAAAGCGCGGCGAATACGCGCGCCCGCACATGCCGTAGTTGCCCGCGCCGAACGAGCCGCCGATGATCACCGTGAACTTCGGCACCTGCGCGGTCGCCACCGCGGTCACCATCTTGGCGCCGTTGCGCGCGATGCCTTCGTTCTCGTACTTGCGCCCGACCATGAAGCCGGTGATGTT
Source organism: Cupriavidus taiwanensis (assembly GCF_900249755.1). Lineage (NCBI taxonomy): Bacteria > Pseudomonadati > Pseudomonadota > Betaproteobacteria > Burkholderiales > Burkholderiaceae > Cupriavidus > Cupriavidus taiwanensis. The sequence continues at coordinate 1,882,066 of NZ_LT976853.1, read as the reverse complement.
CTGCAGGAACACCAGCGGGATCTTGCGCTGGCAGCACAGCTCGATAAAGTGCGCGCCCTTGAGCGCCGACTCCGAGAACAGGATGCCGTTGTTGGCGACGATG